>NZ_JAAORN010000002.1:0-305628 GCF_017695975.1 Prochlorococcus marinus CUG1417
CACCCCAGTCTAAAATTGTACCGGTAGAGTTGGTCGCACCAGGAGCATTACCTGTTTCGATTCCAATGTTTAAATTGTCTTCACCAGTGAAACTAGTGTCTAAGCTAAATCCAACTTGGTATTCTCCCATAAGAGCTTCTGCACTTCCGTTAGGAGCATCAGCTATACCTAGAAGAAACCCTGCTGAACCACTCATAGTTGTGGTTTCAGAGAAACTACCAGCTTCAACTACGTTAAGTCTTGCTTCTAATCCATCAACACGGCTGTTTGTAACAGCTAGATCTTCTGGATAGAATTCGCTAATGTTTTGGACTTCTTCAGAAGAAGAATAACCAGAAACCTCAGCTAAGTTAAGCTCATTAGCTGTTGCAGACATTGGTGCTAGAAGACCTAATGTTGCAGGAGCAATAAGCAAGCTTTTGAAAAGCTTCATAAATTTCCTCACACGAAATTTAAAGGACACTTCAATATAGAGTGTAATTAACCACAAAATCAAGTATCAACCGATACATTTTTAAAATATTTATGACAGTTTTTAAATTGCTACATTGAAATAATTTCTTGAAAAGTTTTGAAAATTAATAGAACGAAATTAAATGATTAGCTTAAAGGGTTTTTGAATTAAAAATTAATTTAAACTTTTTTTGAAATTTTGAATGAAACCTTTTGAGTTTTATATTTTTTTGTTTTTTTACTTCCTACTGAATCGACGTACCATCCAGAAGCTAATCTGGTATCAATTTCTTCATAACTTTCAACTCGATTCATTTTACTCAGAGATTTCTTCTTATAGTCCATCAGGTCTACATAAATAAAACTATTAAGATGAATATAGCATTAAAAAATACTTTAAACTTTATAAAGTCAGCAAAATATTTGAGCCCAATACAGATTCACGTAAAAAAATAAAATTTAAATTTTTGAATTCTATAGAAAAAAGAAAAATTTAATATATTTAACCTCAACGAAAAAATTTATTAGTTATATTTTTTAAAACTTTATAAACCTGAGGAGCACAAGGTTAAATGACTCAACTAAACCTTATTGTCAATTCTTTACCAAGAGATTTACTTGAATTTACATTTTTTTTAGCAGTTGGATTCACAGCTGGATCAATGGGATTAATTTAATTAAGAAAATTACTAAACTTATTTTTTAAACTAGAAAATTTTTTTCCACAATTATCTACACAATGAAAAAATATTCCTGTTGATAATAGAAATTCAAAAATTTCTTGATCGTTTCTAATTTGCTCTGTTGTTGAAGCCCATGAAATATCAAAATAAAAATAAAAAAGAGCGACAAATAAAAAGTATAGAGATAATTTTTTACTTGGAAAAGCATAAACATTTTTAAATTTTCTCCACCCAAACCAACCTAAAAAGATACAGCTTATTTCGAAAACTGGGTCCAATAAATAATTATGAAAAAAAGGTAAATTGTGAAAATTTGTTTCTCCTTGGACATTCAAGTTAGAAATGGTAGTGATTCCAATCCCAGTTATTCTTTCTCCCCAGCTTATTTCCTCTCCTGCTATTACAAAAGATAAAAGAGCTATGAGAAGCCAAATAAAAGAGTTAATTTCCTTTTTTTTCTTTTGTCTTAAATAAATAAAGGAAGCCAAAAGTCCCGATAAAACATATTCTAAAAACTGAAGCCATTCAAGAGGGCCGTCCTCACTTCTAAGCCAGTCAAACCAACTTACGCCTATCAAACTTTTTCCGTAAGGGAGAATATAAACAAAACCATATATAAAAAGTAAATAATAAATAGGAAATAAACTCACCTCCGGACTAATTATTCCAAAAGGAGTTTTAATATCTTTAGATATTTGCATATGTACAGGATGAATAGTATTTCACTTTTAATTTTAGATTAAGCCTATTATCTAACCAAGTCTATTTTAAAGATTAGACTTTGATTGAATTCAGAATGATATAGATGATTCCACTGGGAAATTAAATTTATTTCTTCCTTTTAGCGTTAATAATTCCACAACAGTCAATAATCCCGAAATTTTTTTTTCGTTTCTTTTAAGTAAATTTGCTACACACTCAACTGTTCCTCCAGTAGCAAGTAAATCATCAACGATTGCAAAGGAATTATATTTTTTTAAAGAACTCTTTTGTATAGAGAGAGAATTTTCTCCGTACTCTAAATTGTATTTTCCTGTTACTATTTCACCCGGTAGCTTTCCTGGCTTTCTGGCAACAATCATTGGTTTAGCGGATTCTAGGGCAATTGCAGAGCCAAAAATAAAACCTCTAGCATCTATTGAAATTATCACTTCAGATCTTTTTATAATCTGACTAGATGACATTTTATGAATCAGTTCACTGAAGACTTCAGGCTCCTGCATTATTTCAAGTACATCTTTGAAATTAATACCTTTTTTAGGAAAATCTTTATAGGTTGAAATCAGTTCTTTTAACTTTTTCATAAGAAATTTATTATATTTAGATAATTACCCTTTATAAACAAATTTAATAGATAAAACAGTATAAGTAAGTTAATTTACGATATCTAAAATATTTTCAGAAATTTATTTAAGTATCTTCGTATAAATGACTATTATTAACTAAGTTCTTTTGAAAGGGAATCGGAGCAGCTTAGTGCTTTGGAAGTATACCTTTTACTAAAAAGACCTATTGAAATAAGAGACTTTCTTACTTTTATAAAAATCTATAGAACTAGAGAAAGTGACAAAACTATATAATTACTCATAACTAATTAATGGTTTTAATAAATGTTTTTAAAGAAAATATTAGCTGGTACTTATACAAGAATTAAATTGCCTTTTTCAATTTTGAAGACCAAATTATTAATGTTCAAAACTAAATCAGTTAATTATAAAGAATGTAAATCAGTCTCTGATAATGGAGAATATCCTGAATTAGCCTTGAAAGCAGCCTTAGATCCTGTGACCTTTTCTGTTTTCAGAAGGCACCACAACTACACAAGGATTCTTGAACATGTTTCAAGGAAAGAAGGTGAACAATATCTCAATATCATTAGGAGAGAATACAAGATGAAAGATGATGAGATATTTCAAATTCTTAAACCTTTAATGAAAGTAGGTAATCCGAAACTTTTGAGGCTTAAAGGCTTATCTAATAAAATTTCAACGACTGGATTAAGGTATCTAAAAATTGCCTTAGATATAAAAAAGATAACAGGAAGAAATATTGGAAATGTTGTTGAGATTGGTTGTGGATATGGAGGGCAAGCTATTATTCTTGATCAACTTATAAAAATAGAAAGTTATACATTTTATGATTTATGGCAAGTCAACCTACTTATTAAAAGATTTATAGAAGATTCAAATTTCAGCACCACATATACTATCTCAACAATAAAAGAAGACTCATTCAAGTGTAGAAATTCATGGGACTTTTGCATTAGTAATTATGCCTTCAGCGAATTACCTAAGGCAATTCAAGAAATCTATATAAATAAAATTTTAAACAAGACAAAAAAAGGGTTCATGTTGATGAATAGCGGAGTAAGTGGAAAATTCGGAAAAATAAAAAATCACAGTCAAAAAGAGCTTTTGAATATTTTAAGAAATGCCTCAATATATAATGAGATTCCGTTAACTCACATAAATAATTATCTTTTAACTTGGGGGGGAGATAATTAGGTATTAAAAAAAAGATTAATATAGTTACTATAATTTGTTTAATACATATCAATATAAAATATAGATAAATTAGCATCAAAAATTATTTTCTAGCCAAAAAAGTGTTTTTATGTACTATTTAGCATTTTAGTCTTTTCTAGATGACTGTTATGAACTAAAATCTTATGAGCGGGGCGTGGCGCAGCTTGGTAGCGCGGGTGCTTTGGGAGCACTAGGTCGCAGGTTCGAATCCTGTCGCCCCGATCAGTCATACCAATAGATTAGAAATAATATAACTTGTCTCATATTGCGAAAAGGTAGCTAGAGGGGTAGCTAGGATACAGTTGTTGCGATCGTCACTTACTTATCTAGTGCCTATTATTGACAATTCCATCAATTAGGTTGATCCCCGAAAATTTTAGAACACTTATTAATCAATAAGTGCAACCCATGAAAAGGCTGCTCCAATACCAATTAAAATTCCCGAAACCAAATTTTTATTCTTTAAAATTTTTCCAATATGCTCTGATAAGTATAGGACTATTAAGAGCAAAGATCCTTGCCCTATAAATATTCCTAAAAAGTAACTTAATAGAGGACTTTGCTCAGCACCAACAATTGCACCTCCTATCAAGTAACCATGCAAAGAGATCATGGGTAAAAGTAATGAGCTAGGTAAATAGCCCAAAATTATCAAACTTTCTAAAACTAAGCTTAAAGATACTAATGCTTCTGCGTAGGGAATCATAAATTCTGGCAATGACAAAATTTGCGCAATAGCACTTCCAATTAAACCAAAACCTAATAAAGGTAATATCCATTTTTTTGGGAATCTCAATCCAATAAGACTTATTGCCAAAATAAAAAGGAGATGGTCTGGACCTAATAAGGGATGACCAATACCACTGATAAATCCCTGCCAGGAAGTTAATGTGGAACTCTCACCCATACCAAATGGATGATGAGCAAATACTGGATTATAGATACTCATAAAAAACAAATATATAGGGAAGATTATTAAAGAGACTTTTAAGTTCTTATGAAAAAAATTTTTAGAATTCATTTTTCTATTTAAATTAATGATCTTTGCATGATGAACATTCTTCACAATCTGTACATTCGCAAGGACAAACACAACCGCAACCTGGACAAACTTCTTTCTCGTTTAAAATCAAAGTATCTGTTAATAAATGTTTTGTAAAAGTAATAACCATAATTTAAAAATTTATTTCTAAATATAAACAATATATGACTAAATAGCAACGCTAGTAATAATTTATACATTTCATAAAATTAAAATAAAAAAACGATTATCATTTTTATTTAATTCAAAAATATATTATTTAACAAAATTTAAAAATGATAATCATGTTCATGAATATTATTTAGCAACACAATAACAAACCTTTTAAATAATATTTTGATAATTAAAATCATATTCATGATTATTATTTAAAAAGATAACTTCACTCAGCTTCTATTTCAATAATTCTTTTACCTTCCAAAGCATTAATTCTTTCTTCTTGGAACTCAATAGCTTCTTTAATATCAACTTCAGATACGCTACTTCTATTTTCCGAAAGAATAGTTCTTGCAGCTTCGATTCTTGTATAAGCTCTATTGCGTGGATCTCTCATAATATCCCGTAAAGTCTTTACAGCTTCGGGTGCACTATCAATCAATAAGTTATCTCTTTCCTCTAGTTTTGTATTTCTAATATCTTTTTGGTACGTCTTACAGTCTGGGTGCTGTTTTACATACTCCCGAAGTCTTTTGTAATTTGTGTTGGCTCGTTCTGCTGATTCTTTCCAGTTGAACCCCTGCCCCCTAAACTTCAACGCAAGAATAATATCTTCGGGAAGTGGTACTTCGGTTATATGTGGTCTACCTTTTTTATCTCTTTTCTTATCTTCTATTAGCAACTTTATGCACCTAACCCGATATCGTCAGATAACCCCCATTGTCTACGAGCTTTTTGTGCTTCAGGAGAATTAAAACTTATATTTTTTGTTGGGTGAAATCCTTGTGGCTTATTTCTAATAGCTTCTTCTCTAGCGTTATTTCTAGCAATCATTTCTTTTAATTTATTCTCTTCTATTTGTCTCCTACCCTCTTCCATTTGCTTTCTTAGATTTGCAGCAGTACCCGTAAATCCTTTTGCTTCTAGTGCTTCAACATCTGTAGTCCAATAGGCTTGTCTATTATGTCGATCCAAAACATCTGCTGGAAGTTCTGTTGGATCAGGTTGGACTAAGTTTTGGTATAGATAAGGATTAAATTCCTTCATTGCCATCTCATAAGCAAGTGGAATATCATCTCCCTTCTTTGGCATCTTATTTATTGGAAGTCCTGCCTTATTGCATACATCAATGTAAGCGGAAGTATTATCAATCATTGGTATATCCATAATTAGTAATAGAAAGGTTTAATTGGTCGTTGTTGATGCAGGGAATTAATATTCGGAGAACGATCCAACATCAACTTATCTGGTGATACTTTGTTGTCTCTACATTTCTCCCAACACCAATCAGTCCAAGTAATTTGATCGTTGGTGTTATACGGAAATAGCTTTTTGGCACATTGCTCGCATCTCCTGTAAAGGATTTGCTCAGGTCGCATAAAGCTATCTTTGTCGTATTCGTATTCCATATCTAAATCTTACACTAAATATTATTTAGTAGGTATACATTTACCCCTTATTTATTACTTTGCGGTCGTATTCGTTGGCAATATTAGTAAATAATGTTATATTATATTTATCAGTAAGTCCCGTGACTAACGAACTGGATTCTGACACTTTCGAATCCTCCCCCTGTGTTACAGATAGGTAATATTAATATCACTATTTATTATTTAATAACGATAATTTATCAGCAATAATAATATCTTTATTTGTTATCTTTTTTGCTTAATTAATAACTAATACTAAACACATATTGTTTGCGGTTGTCTGATATCGTCTGCGTATGTGACGTATAATTGTAGTAAGACGACAAGCGTTGCTACAGCTTGTGTCTGTATTCTCTTTAAAATTACTAACCTTACAAATGTCTAAAACTAATCGTAAGGGTAAGTCGAAGGTATTAGATACGAACCAACTAGATAATCTGATATCAAACTTACCTCAAAAACATCACAAACTAATTGCATCTATCTGTAGAAATACAGCTTGTAGAATCTCCGAAGCCTGTCAACTCAAATGGGAAGATTTAAGACCTGATAATTATTATCCTGCTATTTACTTTCCAAAAGAAATTACAAAAGGAAAGTTGAAGCCAAGAGAAATTCCCGTTTCACGAGACTTAATGAACGAATTAATGCAATATAAAGAAGATTGTTGGTATTTAAAGGCCGAAAGTACCGAGCCTAATTGTTATTTATTCAAGTCTAGAAATCCAAACGAGCATTTTAGTGTTCGAGGTTTTCAACACGCTTTAAAGGCCGCCATTGAACGAACTAACCTTCAGGGTGCTTCTAGTCATTCATTCAGGAGGACGAGCCTTACAAGTGCACATAACGCTGGCGTACCAACAAGACACTTAATGGCGGTAAGTGGTCATGCTTCTATGGATACTCTTGCAGGATATTTAGAAGTTAAGGACGAAGATATGGTCAATGCCACTAATAAATTTGCTTAGTTAACTTCTTCAAGTCCTTCGGGCATCTTCTCTGTTAATAAGTCGGGGTCTTTTTCCTCTACACGAACCACAAGCTCCCATTGATTGAACTCTGGTTGTGGATCATTAGCCCCGATTATCTTCATTGATAGGGTTGGAGGTCGTTGTACGAAAGTAATTGCATCTAGCCTATTTCTCATTCTTTCCATCTTTGTATCGAACTTCATTAAACAATTCCCCAATTATTTTTTTCTATACAATTTTAGCGTACTTTTAAATAACGAAAAATCCGAGAATCGTTCCAAAGACTACCTTTACGGGGGTATATATAAAGTTAATTAAGATTATCATTTCCCTTCTGCTGGAACGTATTACGGAAAAAGGATAGAAAATTAATTCGTTAAGTATACGCTGAGATTGATTGTGCTGGAACGTAATTCGGCAACAACTTCACGAGCATTAAGATGAAGATGATTTGCTAACAATAGTCGTACCAATGGAAGAGCTTATCTTAATTAATTTCCAGAATGAGCCTACTTAGAGTTAATTGACCTCGTGTAGTAAGGATTAATCCTATACATTCCCTTTTTGTTGGGTACTTTTTGAAGTTTTGGCATCTTTCCAGTACTCATTCGGCTTAAATTATTCGAAACAGTACCTTTAGCAGTCCATTTCTTAGTTTGTTTAACCGCTAAGAATATTTCATCAACGCTTACGTTATTTTTATTGTTGCTTTTGCACTCCTGCATAAATTTATAGATAAGTCCCGATACATCATTGATAATTTCTGTCCCATCACAACATTTCAATCGTCCATCTTCTCCAATCTCATAATTCAACCTCCTTTCATCTCCTTTCCTGCTTTTGTGGATAGTTATTATCCTTCTGTCGGATACTTGATTCCCTTCTTCATCTTTAGGCTTAACTATTCCGAGAATAAAACTTGGTATTTCCTCCCACGCTTTCGCACCTCCTGATCTTCCACTAGCTGATCCATCATGTGCACAAACAATAATCGTGCAATATGGTGCAATAACTTCTTTCAAAAAGAGTAGATATTGGGTTACGTCTTTATTGTTGGTGTAATCGAGATTATCTTCTCGGCCAAAGATAGCTTTTGCAGAATCCTGAATAATACAAGCACCCTTATTTTCTTTAGCCCATTCATATAGTTCAATCCTCGATCTAAGATCAACACCCCACGCTTCTTGTTGGCTTTCTGGATCGTGACACCAAAGCTCCCAATTTTCGTGCTCACTAAATTCGGTATGTAATCCAGCAGCTTCCAACTCTTCTTCGATTGGTGCTCTACCACTATCCGAAGCAATGTATAAAACTTTGGTTGGTTCAGGTTTAATATTTCGATCCAAAAAAGAATCTCCTGTCATTAACGAATAAGCAATCTCCAACGCTAATCGTGTCTTTCCTGATCCTCTTTCGCCCCAATGCACATTCACATCATTTGCTATTGCAAAGCCACACAAAGCCCAATCAATACCCGTTCCAGTTAATCGAACATTCCTTCTCTTTCTTGGTTTGGCTGTAATCGTATTACGTCCCAAACATTTACTTTGCAATAGGTCATAACAATGCTTTTCCTGTAAATCTGACTTTGCACCAAACTTCATAAAGCACTCTCTTTTCAACTCCATCTCTCGGTTTATATCGTTGTCGGCAATCGCTTTATATAACTTTTCTATGTATCTTTGATATTCAACTTTATCTACCAATTCTTTATCTGCTGACCAATAACACCTCTTAAGAAAATCAATTTCCTCGATTGATGTTAGAAAATCTTTTTCCTCTGGATTTTCGGGGTCTTTAACTGTTGATCTAATCAATCTTGCACAAATTCCAAATTCTGCGTGGAACTTATCTAGTAATAAACGAGCCTTAAATTCTTCTATTGGTTCTATTTCGTTCTCCCCTGATCTAATACGATTCAACAACTTTGGATTGTTGTACTCTTCCGCTTTATATTCAATCTCCTTATTCCATTCTTCGTTATATGGATCAGCGTGTGCGTCTAAAGCTGTAAGAAGTCCAATAGCTACTTTCCAATACTTATTCCACTTACTATCATTTTTAAAATCTTTCGGGATACGATCAAATTGCCCTTGTAGTGACCAATATTCCTTCATTGCTTCACTATGTTTGTATTTTGGGTCGTTATCCCTTTCCAATAACTCTTCATCTGTAAGAGAATCCAATTCCTCTGCGGTCATAACGCATCTAGTTGCACTTGCTTCCCTATAAGCTGATCTATCCCCGTAATGCTTCATCAATAAATTCTCTGCCCGATAGCACCAATCCTCCACATCTATATCGAAGAGTTCATCATTCCATTCTTTTATCTTGTCCTCGTAATTCCATCTCCTGAAGATGTGATAGGACTTGAAATGTAATTCCTCTAACTTGTCGAATAGTCCCCAATCATCTTCCGTCCAATCGTCCGTCTGTTGGTTCATCTCTAACGAAAGTAAACTCTCAAAGATATCTCCCATTGATTCAAAGAATGTCGAACCAAACTTTCTAAATTCTTCTTTGGTTAATTCGTCTAAAGTTCTTAAAACTTCAATCTCCTTAAATAAATTAGCAGGACGTGTCATAATGTAATTAATAGAAATAGTGAGCAGCTATTTTGATTTACCTGTAGTTGGAGCTACGGGTATTTTTTTGTCTTAAATAGGGTTATCTAAATCCCAACCCAGTTGCTTCGATCCAACTTCTGCAAGAAGTCTCATCATTTCGCTTGGATTAGAATTATGTATCATAGATTTCATTTGTAAGTTGGCTGCAAAAGGTTTAGAAACACGGATTGTAACTACAGTATTAATAGCTAAATGTCTTTCTTTTTCCCTGCGGTCTTGTAGTTCTTTCATAACGAAATGTGTATACATTAATTATACTTAGTAAATGTAATTAGTTCTTAATAAATATTATTTAATAACTGTTTTATACTTAGTTAAAAGTATATGTTTAACGTCTACAATTCCAGCCTTATAGTTATTAGTTTCCCTTTCTAAACACTCTTTGTAAAATCGTTCAGCGTCCCTAATACTACGTCTATAATTTGCAATCATTTCTATACATTGTTTCTTCGATAAATTTTTAAATTGCTTATTTGTCACTATCCTCGTCCCCTAATAGAAATAACTGTTCTAACTTTTCTACGTTCTCCTCTTTTAACCTCTTCTCCTTAGCTTCTTCTATAAACCTTTCCTCGATACTGCCAAAGAAAAGTGCACTATCTACTATTGCATCTTCGTCCGTGCGATCAATCAAAAACCCCTTAGCTTTTCGGTTAGCTAACTCAATGATTAAGTCCTTTAGTATGTCCCCGTGACACGCTTTGGGCTTGCACGAACATTGAAGCTCAATGTCTTTCCCTTCGAGGTATAAATCAACAACCTCCAAAAGCCAAGCCTTAACAGATGGATAGTTATTGCTTATATAGATAAGTTCTAAACCTATCCTCGAATGAGCTAACCAAAAGATATTAACGAAGGCTTCAAACGCTTCAATAACATCTTCTCTGGTTCGACCCTCCGTCATTTCGAAAGGATTACCAACTGGACTTTTCCTGTCGATCTTCTTTCGAATTACGTCTGGGTGCTTCTTCTTGTGCCAACGATTAACAACTCTAATCGTTCCTTTCTTGAACTTCTTTTTCTTATTTCGCACTTTCCTGCACCTGAGCTTGTTTAGCTATTTCTAAAACTTGCTTTGTAGGCTTTTTCCAGAAAGTAAATACTTCTAAAGTTCGGTCGTGATGCCAGCGAAATTGACTTCGTTTTAACGTACCAATCCTTATGTAGTGATACCCTTCAACGAAGTATCCATCTTTACGTCTACGCCATAGCGTATCTTCACTTACTCCAAAGATTTCACAAACCTCGTTTGTGCTCAGGAGCTTCAACCCTTTCGGGGAAGTTGCTGTCTGCATTGTTTTAATTAGTTATTGGACTTGTTCTCAGGTATGGGTGGCCTTGTTGAACGAATGTTTTGTCTTTCTGTGCGTCTTTTGTGCTTTTTACAGCCCCGTGTCTTTTTGTGCCTATTGGGTCGATTGTGACCTGTATTGTCTTGTGGCTCTAACGAGCATTTATTCAATACAGCAATCTGTATTAATAAAGGTATACATCATTTTGGAAAAGTCGACAACCGCAAGAGGTCAAATGCGGTCGCTTTTAATATTTATCGCTTGTTGTTCTGCACGTTCCATAGCATCATCTAATATTTCTTCGGTTATATAGCGAGAGTATTCTTTGATATGTACCTCGACAGAATGACCCATCATTGGAGCAACATCACGAAAGTGCATCTTATAAAATTCATGTGCTCTTAATCCGTAGGAATGTCTAAAACTTTTCGCAACCACTTTCGAGTTGGCTTTCTTCAATTCGTTCCAAACATCATTATTTTTCAAATAACTTCTAAATCCTTCCCCTGCTCCTGAATTACATTCGGGTAATTTATCTCCACGTTTTACCCTCTTAACTAACTCCCACTTCTCTGCCCATTCTCTATGTAGTGGATACAGCTTTCGTCCTTTTGTTGTTGTTACCCCTGCCCTCTTTCCGTAGTTGCAATAAAGACTATCTTTACCATTCTTACGAACTTCTAAATAGAAAATCTCTATTGGCCTTAATCCATAAACTACGCATAACTTTATTGCTAAGTCCCATTCTCTAGCTCTTTCTCTAACATCACTTCTCGTATCATCTATCGGTAGAGAATCAATTAACTTCAACAAATCCTTATCGGATATTCCTGCTGTTGGTTCTGCCGTTTTTGCTTCTAATTCTTCTGACTTTCTGCCCTTATATCTTGTAATTCCTCCTTTAATCGGAGGACTCCAATTCTCACTTTCCAATAAAAAATTAGACTCGGTATTGGTGCAATATTCTAAAAATTCTCTTATTTGAGTTAATCTATTTGCTCTCATTCTTGATCCAGCTTCTCCTGATATCTTGCCCATCTCTATAAACAAATCATTGGAATTACTTGGGGGCTTACATTCGATTACTCCACTTCTAGTTACAAACTTATCTCCAATAACAACAGCTTTTAATCTTGTATAAGTTTTGCCCATAACCCTATCTCTAACCCCTTCTAATATTTCTCCTCCATATTCGTTGTTCCAATTATTGATACTAGATACATCTCCCGTTACTAATCTTTTATATTCTTCAAATTTTGCCCAAGCATCTAAAAGAATCTTTGGATTAGTTTTCTTTCTTGGCTGTTTATCTTTTGGTGCGTTACGTTTGGTTCTCTCAAATGCTTCATCAATATCTATGTTCTTCTTTATGTGTAGATAGTGGATTGCTTCTATAAAATGTTTAATCTCGTTTGCATTACCACGTTGCCATTTGTACGGAAGATATTTGTAGGTTCTCGATCCATCATCAAATCTTATCCCCAACATTACCTTCTCTTTATTCTTCGTTATCTGCCAATTTTTATTCCCAAGAGTATCCCTAATAAATACCCTTAGAGATATAACCCAATCTTCATTTTGTCGTAGGACAGGCATTTGGCACTCGGTTGTTCGTGGGGTAGCTAGAGGGGTAGCTAAGTGACGACCTCATGCTATTGTAAGCGGTCGTAAGATGCAATAGTTAGTCTCAAATACGTTCCAACACAATAGAAAAGTCTAGTTATAATCTATATTCTTATATTTTTCTCAAAGTTACATACAAGTGCTTTGGGAGCACTAGGTCGCAGGTTCGAATCCTGTCGCCCCGATAGTCATAGCAGTCGATCTCAGATATACCAAAATAGAGTCTCAAAAGTATCCGTGGAATTTCCGTGGAATATGTTGGATTTGTAATAAAAAAGCCACGGAACTTCGAAACCATGTGTGCATCTTCAGGTTGAATTAGTTCAGATCTCGGCAATAATAAAGTTGTCAGATATTTGCGACCTTCAAACAGCCCACAGTAGTGACCTTCGACTTTATTTGATGCACCTTCGATAAGTGCGGGGATTATCAACAAACAACTCCATATATATTGAGAACACGCAACAGACCACCAAATCTTCCAGTTCTTTCAGAAAAGATCAAAGCAAATATTCAAGTAAGAAGAAATAATATTATTAGGCGTTCAAAGTAGTAAGCTTTTCATTTATTGGCTTATAAAAATTTCAGAGGATAATCAACATTTTTGGGTTCAAGATGTTTTGTGTAACAAGCTGTTGTGCAATCCACTCCTTCACTATTAATGCTGCAAGAAGTTATGCATTCAAAAAAACTTTCCAAAGCATCTGTATCTTTAATATTTGAATAAATGTCTTTTTTCATTGTTAAACCTCTACTTTGAAGCTTATTTAGCAAATATTTAAATATGAAGTCAAATTTTTGGTAAAGTACCTAGTCCTAATTATTTATTTAAAAATAGCTATTAAATATAGAAGTTTTCTTCCAACCCTCCTGTAGTAACTTCTTATATTCTTCTCTTGCAGCTTCAACAGTTTCTACCCTCGAACCTTTCATAACTGGTTTACTACTCCTTTTATAAACACAACCATAACTAACCATCATTGCATCAATACTCGGAGATGGTTTCGATACATCTTCAAATGGTTCAAAGACTTTTATTCTGTTTCTGTCCTTATTAATAAGAGTAAATTTCTCCACTTACTGATATGTATTGAGTAAGAAAATATAAATCCCCAACAATACTGCGGTTGCTACACCTACACCGATAAATATATTTGGTTGATTATTCCAAAGGTCAGTTAAATACTCCATTTACTGTTTTTGCTGTTGCTCTTACTGGGTTACTGTCTGTTGAAATTCTAGTTTTCTTGCAAGTCTATGTATGGCTGACCAAGTTGCGGTTTTCCGTTTAGATAATAGGACTACTTGCTGTTTGTTCTTAGGGGTTAACTTATATTTATTTAAGACTTTTCCAAGTGCTAAAGGATTTACAAGGGTCATTTATTTAGGATCTCTACTCATTAAAAATTACTCCAACTCAATATTAATCTATTCCCTCAAGATTTCTCATATATTTTATTTCTTTAGGGTCTAAATTTAATTTTTTGACTAATGGATGATTTTCATCAATCAATCTCCAAAAAGGAATCTCTTTCCCATGTTCTTCAATTGCTTTCCTGAGGAAGATTCCTGTTGAGACTGGACAAGAATTATCCGCGCCCATTACTTTTGCTAAATCTAATCTCATTTCTTTTGAAGTCTTATGTATGCCTTCTGGAATATTCTTAATGTATTCAGCTATCTTTTCTGGGGAAGAAATAAGCATTTTCTGCCCAGCTTTTAAGTCTGAAAAGTTTTTTTCAAGAATTTTTATTATATTTCTAGACATTTTTTTTACCTTATTCCTTACATATAGAGTACTTTTTAATTTGCTTCTACATCAATAATTCTTCTAACTTCCAAAGCATTAATTCTCTCTTCTTGAAATTCAATAGCTTCTTTAATATCAACTTCAGATACACTACTTCTATTTTCCGAAAGAATAGTTCTTGCAGATTCGATTCTTGTATAAGCTCTATTCCGTGGATTAATTAATAATGTGGAGGTTCTGATTCTTCTGGAGGAAAATAGGTATCCTCATCATTACCTTTTTTCTTCTTTCTGAAATATTCTTCGGATGGATCTAACCCATCATTATCGTAATTGGTTTCCTTTTCCATTTACTTATTTAAGTTGTCTAAGTATTAAGCGTTTCATTTATTTCCATTTAATACGGATTTGACATCACTTAGAAAGTTTTCTGCATTTTCAATCTCTTGAGATCGTATATCACCCTTCCCAAAAAATGCCCAACGAGGGTGTGGAATTTCAAGTGCTCGTTGCGTATTTTTTCTATTATCTATTCGATCAAACCATGCTTTTAAATTAGGTAGACCATCAATAGGGACATTTGCCCAATAATAAGTTCTTGCCCAAGGATAAGTAGCAATATCAGCAATTGTAAATTCGTTACTGACGATAAATTCATGTGATGCAAGTTGTTTATCAAGCACTTCAAATAAACGACGACTTTCATCTACATAACGCTTTATAGAAAACTGATTATTCTCGCCATTTAAAGCAGCAATCCTTTGAAAATACATCGCTTGACCCATCATTGGACCTATTCCACCAACTTGAAACATCAACCATTGCATTGTTATAGATTTTTCATTGGCATTCCTAGGTAAGAACTTATTATATTTTTCGGCGAGATACCATAAAATTGCTCCACTCTCGAAAACTCGGAAATCATTATTTGAACGATCAATAATAGAAGGGATTCTTCCATTGGGATTTATATTTTTGATGTAATCTTTATCCTTCTGTTCGTTCTTAGAAAAATCAACATACGTAAGATCATATTCAATGCCTGCTTCCTCAAGAAAGATTACTGGTTTCCATCCATTCATAGTTGGAGCAGTATAAAGATGTATATCTTTTTGAGAAGTTTCCTCTACTTTTTTTGCAGGTTCTTTCATTAAAAATCTTCTTTTTGATTAGGAGAATAAGAAGAAGATGCTCTTGTTCTTAATCCAGTTGCTTTAACAGGTTCTTTTTTACTATTTCTCTTTAGATCAATCATGACTTTATTAAATCCAGCAAGAGAGATTCATCATTCATAGATTATCTAGATTAGAAACTATTAACAAAATTTATTTATTAATGATTACTCAAATTAAAAATTAAATAAGAGGGCATTTGTTTGCCCTCTTCGAGTCGTATGCACTTCCTTGTCCACAAAGTCGATGAAGTGCTTTTGACTCCTGAATTATTTCTACTCCTACTGAACGAGAAAAGATAGTCGTGACAACCACAAAGCACTAATACTCGGGTAGAAATACCCTATGAATTTCAAGTAAAAATGGAGGACAATATAAGTGTAGATATAGGAGGTCTTATGAAACTCATCACTCCTTTCACAATTCTCAATCGAAAATTCAATGAAATGGATTTGATTAGAGATGCAATGAAGAAAAGAAAGTTAGCAACTGAAAGATTGCATGACGATTACAGAAAAATGTATAAAAGCCACCAATTTGCTTAACTTTATTGAAGCAGTTAAGGTGTAAAAATTTTTTAGATAATTTAATTAGTTTATTTAAAGATGTGTTTTAAACCGTTATTCTTTCAAAAATAATAATCAAAAAGAATGTATTATTTTTGAGTTTTCTAAAAAATAAATTAAATATGAAAGAAGAGAGAAAAAAGAAACTCCCTAATAAAAAAGCAATCAATTCTGTAAAGTTTGAAGCAAGGGAACAATTCACTAAATCTGCATTAGAAAATTTAAAAAATGAAAATAAAAAAATCATGGACTCACTCAAAGAATCTGGAGAAGTCGCATAAATTTTTAAAATTTAAATTGAGGTTCCTTTTTTTTGATTTGGGTAAAGTTCATTTTCTGGAAAAATTTCTTTTAAATCTTTTGGAAAGAAAAATTCTAATTGCCTTCTCATATCTTCTTCATATAAATATTCTTTGTTGGGGACTTTAAAAGTATCTCTTATTAATCGAACATTTATTTTTTCCTTTTTACCTGCCTCATTTACTCTTAATAAGACTAACTTAATTGGCTTATCTTTTGGTCCTTTTATGAGAGAAACTGCTTCTGTTATACCCATTCCTCTCGTAGATTTCCCATCTATTTTGATAATTACATCATTTGGTTGAATGTCAGCAGAAGCAGCAGGAGAATCATTTATTACAGATTGAATAGTTAATTCAGCAGTATCACTATTAAGAAAAAGCCTTATTCCAATCCCTGAAATTTCCTTATCTTTTTTGTGAGATAGTTTTTTATTAGTTTTCACACAACCTGCATAATCTCGTGCTTCTAAACATTTTTTATGCATTTCATCAGAAACTTCAGCATTAACAAAAGTAGTTAAAGCTAATGCAGCCAGTAGTGGCAGTAGAAACCTTCTCAAAATACAGAGTTAATTAACAAGCATGATAGAAATTATTTCTTGTTAGGACAATAATTTATTAAGGATGCTTTATTCCTTTGCGTCTTTTGTAGTTGGTCTAGTTTTAACTACTCCTCCCTCGATATAAAGCTCAGACTCAAAGCCAGCCCTAAGACCGCTATAGTTTCTTACTTATTGATATTATTATTTTCAATTCGTTCCATAGCCTCTCTTAATTTCTTCAAAAATTTTTTCTTTAACTTTACTTAACCATAGGTGAATATTATTTACTGAATAACAACTGAGGGAATGTTTAAATATAAGGATTTCATTGCTCAAATCAAATATAAAGAAGTAATATCTTCCCCTGTATATTTTATTCCTGTTTTGCTTCTATCCATAATGATTATTATTGAAGGTTTTCACATCTTTAACCACAAACAAAACTGCAAAACTAAAGCTGAGTGGATGGAACAATCAGGAATGACTTATGACAGGGAATCAGAAGTTAATTAATAAAATCTAAAATATAATTTATTCGCAACAACGTTTTCTATTTGAGGAATAATCTGTCAAAGAAGTTATCCATTCCTTTATCAAAAAGAGAGATTCTTTATTTAGGCTGTAATACACCCATCTACCTTCTTGCCTGTCTGCGATAAGACCAGCTTCCTTCAAAATTTTTATGTGATATGAAATTCTTGATTGAGATAAATTAGTTAATTTCATAATATCGCAAACACAAACTTCTCCATCCATCATTAGGTCAATTATTTCTAGCCTAAAAGGATCAGAAAATGAAACCATCAACTTAGATATATTTTCTTTTTTTACTTTGCTAATATCTTCTAACAATTTTAAATTAATTAAATTTTCCTAAATATAGCTTAAATAAAAAAGATTTCATTAATCAAAACATCTTGATGCATCAAATTATTTTGATGTATAATTTATGTAGAAAATTTCAAAGTTATGAAAATTGGAATTAATGGTTTTGGAAGAATTGGCAGATTAGTTTTCAGAGCATTATGGGATAGAGCTGATATAGAAATAACTCACATTAATGAGATAGCAGGAGATTCGAATGCCGCTGCGCATTTACTCGAATTCGATTCAGTCCATGGTAGATGGGTGAAAGATATAAAGGTCAAAGAAGAAGAAATAATAATCGATGGAAAGAAATTAGCCTACACATCTTTTAAAAATTACCTAGATGTTCCTTGGGAAAAATCTTCTGTAGATATTATTTTGGAATGTACAGGAAAGAATAAAAAGCCAGACAAACTAAATCCCTATTTTGATTCTCTAGGGATGAAAAGAGTAATAGTAGCTTGTCCAGTTAAAGGAATTGTTGCAGCAGCTGAATCACTTAATGTTGTTTATGGCATAAATCAAAGTCTTTATGACCCTTCCAAACATAAATTAGTAACTGCAGCATCCTGCACTACAAATTGTTTAGCTCCGATAGTAAAGGTAATTAATGAAAATTTTTCAATTAAACATGGCGCTATTACAACTATTCACGATGTAACGAACACTCAAGTCCCAGTAGATTTTTATAAAAGTGATTTGAGGAGAGCAAGAGGATGTATGCAAAGTTTAATACCTACTACCACTGGATCTGCCAAAGCTATCGCTGAGATCTTTCCAGAATTAAAAGGAAAATTAAATGGCCATGCTGTAAGAGTTCCTCTACTTAATGGTTCTTTAACAGATGCAGTTTTTGAATTAAATAATAAAGTGACAGTTGAACAAGTAAATTTGGCACTTAAAGAAGCTTCAGAAACTTATTTAAAAGGAATTCTTGGCTACGAAAAAAGACCTTTAGTTTCTGCAGATTATGTAAATGACTCTAGAAGTTCAATAGTTGATAGTTTATCGACGATGGTTGTTAATTCAAATTTATTAAAGATATACGCTTGGTATGACAACGAGTGGGGTTACAGCTGCAGACTTGCAGATCTTACTGAATACGTAATCAAAAAAGAAATTTAATTTATGTCTTTATGAAGTTATCTAATATTCAACAATATAGTGTTGTAACAGCTAACTATTGGGCGTTCACGCTTACTGACGGCGCATTAAGATTATTAGTTGTTGGGCACTTTCATGAGCTAGGTTACACAACTCTTCAAATTGCTTTACTTTTCCTTTTTTATGAGTTTTTTGGGATAATAACTAATCTTTATGGTGGTTGGATAGGAGCAAGATATGGATTAAGGCTTACTTTGTGGATTGGGACTATCCTGCAAATCATCGCTCTTTTTATGCTTATTCCAGTTAAGGAAGATTGGCCGTTAATTTTTAGTGTCGCATACGTTATGGTTGCTCAAGCAGTTAGTGGGATAGCAAAAGATTTAAACAAAATGAGTGCTAAAAGTGCTGTTAAGACAGTAGTTCCAGAGACAAATGATGGCAACGATACTGGCCAAAAACAACTTTTTAAATGGGTTGCTATTTTAACTGGATCAAAAAATGCTCTTAAGGGAGTTGGCTTTTTCTTAGGTGGACTTTTATATAAGTTATTTGGATTCAATAATGCTGTAGGAATTATGGGTTTTGGACTCTGCTTAGCCTTTTTATTGACATTAATTTTGCCTGGAGAAATTGGCAAGATGAAAACCAAACCAGCTTTTAATGATCTTTTTTCAAAATCAAATGCAATAAATATTCTTTCAGCAGCAAGATTTTTTCTTTTTGGAGCAAGAGATGTTTGGTTTGTTGTAGCTCTTCCAGTATTCCTAGATATGGCCTTTGGTTGGGACTACATGGAAATAGGATTATTTCTTGGGGCCTGGGTAATAGGTTATGGAATTGTTCAGGCTTCGGCTCCAGCAATTAGAAAGATATGGGGCCAGAAAGAAAGTCCAGATCGTAAAGCTATCCAATTTTGGAGTGCCGTATTAATGGTAATACCATCTTTGATAGGAGTTGCATTATGGAGAGAAAGTTCTCCATCGATAGCAATAATTTTAGGACTTACTATTTTTGGATTTGTTTTTGCAATGAATTCCTCTACACATTCTTATATGATTTTGGCCTACTCTGATAATGAAAAAGTCAGTTTAAATGTTGGCTTCTATTACATGGCAAATGCTGCTGGAAGACTAGTTGGAACATTACTATCTGGCTTACTATTTATGATTGGAAGAAATCCGAGTATTGGTCTTCAATATTGTCTTTATTTTTCATCACTTCTAATATTATTATCTTGGATTTCGAGTCTTAAATTACCATCAATCAAACAAAGCTTATCATCACCATAAAAACTAATTTTTTGAAATTAGAATATTTAAATGGCAAAAATATCCTTAATTGAACTTGCAAAAATTTTCCTAAAAATTGGTATTTTAAGTTTTGGAGGACCGTATGCTCATATTTCCTTATTCGAAGATGAAATTATCAATAATAAAAAATTGATTTCAACTCAATCTTTTGAAAAAGGAATTGGATTATGTCAAATACTTCCAGGTCCAATATCTACTCAATTAGCAATATATATAGGTCTTAAAATTAATGGATATCTTGGTGGATTGGTATCCGGTATAAGTTTCATTATCCCAGGATTCGTTTCGGTATTAGCTCTTAGTTTTTTTTGGCAAATTGGATCAGGATCAAAATTCTTAACAGATTTAATTTATTTCAATCCTCCTATTATTGCAGGAATTATTTTTTCATTCTCTTTAGTTCTATTAAAAAAAAGATTAAAGTTTGATCGAATATTATTCTCTAGCTCAATATTATTTCTACTTATATTTGCCAAATATAATAGTATTCAATTTCCACTCATAACAATTCTTACTATTGCAGGATTGATAAATATATTATTACGGAAATTCAAAGATAATTTTTACAGCTTGATCCCTTTATCTATATTTTCAACAACCTCATTTTTGAGTAGTACACTCTTTTTAGATATTTTTAAATTCTATAATTTTTTGAAGGATTCTTTAAACTCAAAGTTTTTAATAAATTATCTTAATCTGTTTTTTTTCTTCTTCAAATCGGGACTTTTTATTTTTGGAGGGGGACTAGTAATCATTCCTCTAATGAGTGATTATGTTGTCTCACAAGGATGGTTAACAAATAATGAATTTATAGATGGGATAATGATTGGCCAGATAACACCTGGTCCTGTCTTATTAACTACAAGTTTTATTGGATACAAAGCTGGGTTTACGATCGGAGGAATAAATGAAGCTTTAAAGTATTCATTTATATCAACTTTTGCAATTTTTTTACCAAGCTTTTTATTGATTTTTGTTTTTGGGAAAGGCTTCATAAAAAACAGAATTAAATCGATTAATTACTTTATCGAAGGAGTCATCAATACAATTCCTGGAGCAGTTATTTTCTCTGGCTTTAATTTAATTGAAGATAGTTTTTCATCAAAATTCTTTTTAATTAGCTCTATTTTTATAGTTTTAATCTCCACAGTATTATCGTTTTTAAAATTAGTTCCAACATACATACTTATTCTTTTTTCTTTAATATTAGGTTTATCAAAATATTTTTTTGCATAAAAAAAGGAGGAAATAAATTCCCCCTTTTAAATGTTTGTCTTACGATTTATTTACCGATTCTTTTTACTGCAGCTCTTGATTTCTCAAGAATTTCGCCTTTCAAAGGAACAAATCCAAGTGATGGAGCTTTATCTTGATACTCATCACTTAACAATGTATTAAAGGCTTGTTTGATAGCTTTAGTGTTTCTACCATTACCCTCTTCATAAGCAAGTATCCATGTCAATGAAGCTATAGGATATGCTCCTTTTGCTTTTGGATTGGGATTTTTACCAGCAAGATTTTCATCTAAAGTAATACCATTAAGAGCCTTAGCTCCTGCTTCTACAGATGGTTTTAGAAACTCACCTGAAAGATTCTGAAGTGCAGCAGCTTTGACATTACCTTTTATGTAAGACTGGTTAACATAACCAATTGCGCCAGGAGTATTTTGTATAACACCTGCCACACCTGAATTACCTTTTGCTCCAACGCCTGCTGGCCACTTAACTGATTTACCTGTTCCTAGTGTCCAGGTTTTTGAAAAAGCTTCCATAGAGTTAGTAAAAGCTTTGGTTGTGCCTGATCCGTCAGAACGATGTGCCCAAGTTAACTTACCTGATTTACAGCCTAATTCTTTCCAGTTTTTAACCATACCCATAGCAACTCTTACTGCTTGCTCTTGAGTAAGTTTCAAATCGCAATCATAGTTGTAACCGAAAGCAATAGTTCCACCAACCATTGGGATTTGAACTAAACCTCTCGTAACCTTTGCTATATCTTTATCTTTCATAGGATCATCTGATGCACCGAAGTTAACAGTTTGATCAATAAATGCTTTTCTTCCAGAGCCAGAGCCGACAGCTTGATAATTAACTCTTGGACCACCTGAAGAGGCTAAATCTTTGAACCAACGAGTGTAAATTTTGGCAGGGAATGATGCTCCAGCACCACTTAATCTTGTTCTAGCAGAAACACTTGTGCCAGGAACACTTGTACCAGCAGCAATGGCTACTGCAGAAGTGAAAACCAAAGCTTTCTTAGCTATGTTCATGGATGTCATAGTTAAATTAAACACTCCATATATATAGCATTGAATTTATACATAAATATTCTTTAATTGAAAGTTTAGCCTTCTATTAATTATTCCTTAAACTCTTCTTAAATTAATTAACAGCTGTGGCATTATTTCGTTAAGTTTTGAATATATTTAAAAATAAATATGTGTAAATTATTAACTCTGATTTAATAAATTTCTAAAGATTAACAAGATTTTTATATTTAATTTAAGACAAGTTTAAACTCTCTTTAAATTTTTCTTATTTACTTTATTTCTTACCCGTTTCTTAACTTTTATTCGTTCTCATAGATTTGGATATTTATCCATTTTTACGTGTTGAGGTTCATGAAACTTTTTCAAAAATTAATAGCTGCTCCTGCCATCATTTCTATGGCATCAGGTTTTGCAGTAAACGCCGCTGAGATCAATTCAACAGATCTTAGTGACTATTCAAACTCTAGCAATCTAGTATCTTTAGGTGATTTCAAATCCGATACTTTATTCCCAGGAGATTGGCTTACGATTCATTAAAGGATCTTACAAATAGCCCAAAATTTAATGGTAACTCAGTTACTCGTTTAGATGCTGCTGCTGAATTAAACAACTTAATTGCAGGTGGTGAAGGCTTAATGAACGGAGCTGCAATAGATAGGCTAAGTGATGAGCTTGGTTCTGAGTTGGCAATTATTAAAGGAAGAGTTGATGGACTTGAAGCTCGTGTTAATGGACTTGAAGCTAGTAGTTTCTCATCAACAACAACTATGGATGGTGGAGTTGATGTTCTCATAGGAGCAACTGATGGTGGGGCAAGTGAAGCTTTTCAATTCCAATACGTTTGGGATATTGATTTAGATACAAGTTTCACTGGCGAAGATAAACTTGAAGTTGGTATTGCAGCTGGTAATGCTTCAATTGAAACTGGGGGAGTTCTTGATTTTGGTGAACCTACTAGTGATGAACTTAAGGTTATTGATGTAAATTACACATTTCCTTTAGGTGACAACCTTACAATGAAAGTTGGTGATTCCCTAAAAATCAGCAAAAATTTTGATAACGCCTGTGCTTACGATGGACTAACAGATGAATTAGGACATTGCGGAGATCACAAAGCTCATCAAGTTGGAGGAGATGTTTCTTTTGGTGGTCAATATGACTTTGGTAACGGCTTTACATTTGGTGCAGGAATCGCTGGCGCTTCTGATGGACTTTTGACGAAGGAAGACTCTAGTGCGTATGGTTTAAACGCTGCATATTCCGGAGACAATTACGGGATTTCTGTTGCTTATGCAATGGTTGAAGCCGAAACTGCAACAAGCGGTACTAAAAATGATAGTACTTATTGGGGAGTAATTGGTTCGTACTCATTTGATGATGCTCCACTTTCTTCTGTTTCGATAGGATATGGAACTGGAGATACTGAAGGTAGTTCAACCAATAGTTCAAGTTGGTTTGCAGGATTAATGTTTGATGAAGTAGGTCCAGGTAAAGTGGGTCTTGCTGTAGGAACAGATGGTTTACACGCAAGTAATGCTACAGAGGATATGCTTTACGAAGCATATTATTCCTACGATATTAATGATGGCATGTCACAGACATTAGGAGTTTACTACCAAGAGAACAATAGCGGAACTGATGAAACTGGTGTTGTTGCTGTAACATCATTTAGCTTCTAAATCTGAAAGCTAATACTTTTATACACATTAAAAGGACCTCCAAATTAGAAGGTCCTTTTTTTGCTTACCTTTTTTTAAACCTTAAATTGTTCTTAATAAATTAATTTTTTTTTCTTAACTTTTTAAAGGGAATATAAAAGTGTGTCTTCTTACGCACTAAATGAAAAAACCCCTAGCTGCTGCAAGTTTTTCAGCATTACTTGCAATTGTCGCCTCCTCTACAAGTAGCGGATTTGCAAATTGGAATACAAAATATTGGGCAAATGAAAAAAACTTCAACAGAATTTCTTCTTTTAATGTAAGTGATAATTTACCAAAAGGATCAAAATCTACAACCAAAACTTCTTCAGAAGTTGTTACAGCATCAGAAGATGGTAAGACTTTGATGTATACAGATAGCGATCTAGGAGTAGTAGGTTTAGTTGATATCTCAGACCCTGCGAAACCTAAAGCATTGGGAGTTGTTGAACTGGAAGCAGAACCAACTGGAATTGCAGCACTTGGAAACAATGCTTATATAGGTTCGAATACATCTGAAAGTTATACAAATCCTTCAGGAGCATTAGTTCAATATAATTTAGAAACAAGAAAAGCAGTAAAAGAATGTGATTTAGGTGGGCAGCCTGATAGCGTTTTTGTTTCACCAGACGGAACATTTCTAGCTGTCGCTATAGAAAATGAGAGGGATGAAGAATATAAAAATGGATTTATCCCTCAATTAGATGAGGAAGGTAAACAAATTAATCCTCCAGGTTATGTTTCTCTTGTGAAGTTAAACAAAAGAGGAAAAATACAATGCAATTCAATAAAAAAAGTTGATTTATCAGGATTATCTGAAATAGCTCCTAGCGATCCCGAACCAGAATTCGTTGCTATTAATGATCTTGGTGAAACAGTTGTCTCTCTTCAAGAAAACAACCATCTTGCAGTAATTGATAAAGATGGAAATGTAATATCACATTTCTCGGCAGGAGTTGTAAAACAAATGGCAGGAATGGATACAAAGAAAGATGGAGCACATAAATTTAAAAGCAAACTAAAGAATGTAAGAAGAGAACCCGATGGTCTTACTTGGATTGATAATGACCATTTTGCAACAGCAAATGAAGGCGATTACAAGCATATTGATCCAAATCAGGCAAAAAGAGGTGGTTCAAGATCCTGGACTATTTTTAAAAAAGATGGAACAGTAGTTTATGAAGATGCAAATAGACTAGAAAGAGCAATTGCACAAATAGGTCATTTCCAAGATGGGAGAGCAGGTAAAAAGGGAGTAGAACCTGAGTCAGTTACATATTCAAAAATTAATGGAACGCCTTATTTATTTGTTGGTGCTGAACGAGCTGGGATAGTAGCTGTTTACGATATCACAGAACTAAATCAACCTTTGCTTACTCAATTACTTCCATCAGGCATTGGACCAGAGGGATTTGTCGCAATTCCAGAGAGGGGATTAATTGCCTCAGCAAATGAAAAAGACTACAACAAAAAAGAACCTGGTTTATCTTCTCATGTGACTATTTATCAACTACAAGATGCTCCTGCTTCATACCCACATTTAACAAATGAAAATGGCCTTGAATTTGTATCTTGGGGTGCGATAAGTGGAATGGTGGCTGGTGATGACGGTAAAATTTATGCTGTAAATGATGGGACTTTTAAAACTCAGCCAAGAATTTACGTTATTGATCCTTCATCTTCCCCAGCACTATTAGAAAGAGCTATAGATATAAAGCTAGATGGTAAGACCGCATTATTTATGGATCAAGAGGGTATTACTACTGATGGTAATGGTGGATTCTATATTTCTACTGAAGGAATTAAGAAAAAGCTAGATGAACATCCTCCTGCAATCTACCATGTAAGCTCAGATGGTGAAATTTTAGAGAAGATAACTCCACCACCTTCCTATCTTAATTATGCTAAAAACCCTGGTTTTGAAGGTATAACAAGAAATGGGGATATTCTTTATATTGCTCAACAGAAGCCTTGGGGTGATGATGCTTTCAATACTACTAAGATCCTCTCCTATAATTTAAAAACCAAACAATGGGGGGCCGTAAATTATCAATTAGATAGGATCAAAAAAGGCGGCGTTGGCATTTCAGAATTGACTTACCATGACGGGGCACTTTATGTAATCGAAAGAGATAGTTTCTATGGGAAGAAAGCAAAATTGAAAGCTATATATAAAGTAGATTTAGATGATGTTATTTTCGAAGGTCTTCAGACTAATATTCCCCCCATACTTTATCCTTTAGTTGAAAAAGAGTTAGTTACTGATCTAAAACCAGTAATGCAATCTACGGGTGGTTTTATCCTTGAAAAAGTTGAAGGCTTAGCAATAACAAGCGATGGGCAAGCATGGATTTCAACTGACAACGACGGGACTGGAAAGAAATCAACTGGTGAAACTCTTTTCCTAAATATTGGAAAAATTTAGTTAAAACTACTAATGAAAGTCACCTTTTACATAAGGTGGCTTTTTTTGCAGTTCTTATAATTAAAAAAAGTTAAATCATGAAATACCTAATATTTATTATTTTATTCATCGCCCCAGTTAAAGCTGAAACAAAATATTATTGGCAGAGTGTCAGGCATTATTTAAATCGACCCAAACTAATGATAGAAGCATGCAAAGATATGAAAGAAGAAAATGACATTGGAACATCAGCTTTCGAGAGTATGTACATGCCAACATTACCTGATAGGCTTTGGTTAGCTATTGGCAAAAGAGATTCTTATTGGGCAGATGACTCCAAAGAAGGAAGCATTCTTTTTACAAGAGAAGGGGTTTTGAATTTAAAAAAATTTATTGCAGAAAAATCATGTCCTAATATTTTTTAAATTTTCCCTATAAATCTTTATCGAGACATGGAAAGATAGTTTCAAAAATTGCTCCACCATCTTTATGATTAAATGCTTTTATAAAACCTTTATTGTTATTAATTATTTTTTTTGTAATTGAAAGACCTAAACCACTTCCACTTTTCTTGAATTTAGTCCTTGATGGATCACCTCTATAAAAACGAGAAAAAATATCATTAAATTCATTTTCTTCTAATCCAATACCTTTATCCCTAACTCTCATAACAACCGAGCTATCTCTTTTAAAAATTTCAATTTGAATTTCTTCATTAGCTGGGGAATAACGAATAGCATTATCCAAAATATTTATAAAAGCTCTTTTTAAATTTTCAATATCTGCAGATATAAAATATTTTGTTGGTATCAGTAGATTTATTTTTATATCTTTTTTTTCTGCAAGTGGTTTTAAGGTTTGCCAAGATTCCATCACTAAATCTGAAATAGATATTTTTTTATTTTTATTAAAAGCCTCGCTACTTTCTAGCTTAGAAAGTTCTAAAGTTTCTTCAACCATTTTTCTTAATCTTTTAGATTCTTTCTTAAGTCTTTTAACGAGATATCTATCTTTCTTTGATACTACTGATTCCAGTCTTTCGCCTATCAAAATAAGAGATGTAAGAGGTGTTTTCAGTTCATGAGACACATCGTTGATTAATTGATTCTGTCTTTTTTTTATGGATTCAATTGATAATTTACTCTCCAACAATATTAAATAATTTTTTTTCCTTGCTCTAACAATATTTACAGAAATGGGTTCCCCCGAAATAGTGCAATCTAGGCTGATTGGGAAATCTTTTTTTCTTGAATATAAAATCTTATTTCTTAGTACTTCAAGCTCATTAATATCATTAATTGCTTTTCCAATAACATCCTTATATTTAATAAACTTAATGAGAGATAAACCTTTCTGATTGATAAATTTTATTGTTAGATCAGATGACAAAATAATCCATCCTTGAGATGAATAATCTAACCAAGATAAAAGTTGCTGTGGTTTAACTTTATCAAATGGAAAATCAAAAATTTGTTGGTTCTTATTTTTAGTTAATTCAATATTTTTATTATTTTTTGAAAATCCTTTAACCTTGGTTTTCCATTTCTCATAAAAGAAAGTTAATACCTGTTGTAGTGTTTTCATTCTCATCCAAACTTATATCCAAAACCTCTTACAGTTTTCAGAAGTTTTGGCGCTGAGGGATCTTCTTCTAATTTCTCTCTAAGCCATCTAACATGGACATCTACTGTTTTAGTATCACCAATAAAGTCAATTTCCCATATTTTTTCCAGAATTAAATCCCTTGACCATACTCTTTTTGGACTTTGCATAAATAACTCTAATAATTTAAATTCTTTTGGAGATAAAGTTATTTCCCTATCAAAAGAAGTTACTCTGCATTCTTCTAAAAACATTTTTATATGATTAAACTCGATGATAGATTGCGTTTTTTCTATATATTTTTTATTACGTTTAGATCTTCTTATTAATGCTCTTGATCTGGCAATTAATTCATTTAAACCAAAAGGTTTTGTTAAATAATCATCAGCACCAACCTCTAATCCAAGAACCCGGTCTGATTCATTATCTTTGGCACTCAAAATTAATATGGGCGTATAATTTTCTTCATTTCTTATTTTTCTGCATAACTCTAATCCATTTAACCCTGGTAACATTAAATCGAGAATTATAAGGTCAACATCATTTTTAGTATTTTCGCCAATAAAATTTGAAGCACTTAAACCGTCTTTAAAAGTTAAAACTTCAAAACCTTCGCCTTTCAATGATTCACTAACTGTCAGCCTAATACTCTTATCATCCTCTACAAGAAGAATCTTTGAGCCCTGCAAACTTTTATGATCTTTAATAGTCATTTGAAAACCCAACAAATTAATTTTATATAATCAAATTTATTTGATGTAATTATTTCATAATTAATTTACATTGAATTATTATTTTTTTCATTAAATCTTATTCCCTTTTTAATTTTCCCTTAAACCCTTTTATCTAAATTTTTCGTCTCTTTAATCTTCCTCACACATAATTTTAATGAGACAAATTTATTGAATTTAATAATAGATATTAAAACTAATATCCCATCGAAGCATAATAATAATCGTCATCTTCATCTATATTTGTCACTACCCATTCTGGCGGAAAGTCACCAATTTTTACGTATTGATAAAGCTTATCAACATCTGGATCGTAATAAGTATCATTAATTTTTGGATCTTTGATTACTTTGCTTGGATGCATAATAAAAAATATTTCTACTCTTTTTTTATAGATTATTTAGTTTAAAGCAGCTTTAAATCTCATTTAAATATTTTCATTTGATCTAGTTGACCCAAGACTAATTTAACTTGTAATTAGTCATGATTGTTTTAATTACCGATTTTTTCGGATCTTTATTTGGATAACAATTAACAATTTTATATTTACCACCTTTTCTATCTGTCTCAACAAGAGTAAATTGAACAAATTTTTCTTTTTCAACATTTGAAAAATCCTTTACTTCTATTTTGATTATTTCTTCATTTTTACTTTCAATTATTCTGGATTTACCTCCACAAAGACGAACAGCCGTTTCTTTAGTTACATAAAATAATTTTTTTTCATCATTAATGGATGATTTACCTTTCGTAATCGAAATTTCATCTTTTGTAATGGATAATTCTTCTTGGGTAATGGATAATTCATCTTTTGTACTGCAAGAAGTAAGAATAAAAATAAATACAGCCAGTAGCTTTTTCATATTTTTTTTAAATGATAAATTCACTTGTAATTGCTTTTAATTGTTTTTTATTTAGTTGGGTAAGATAGCTATGAATTTCTTTTCTACATAATCTGTCTTCAACTCTTTTACTTTCAAGAATTGAAAATGTAATGAAGTTAATAAGTTGATTTTTGTTCATGTTTATCTTATAGGTCTCTATTGTTAACTTTGAATTAAATTCTTATTAAATAAACTTTGACTATTAGAAAAATATTTAGTTTAGAAATTTAGAAGTTTTTTAAACAAATTTATTTTCTGCTTAATAACTTCTTAATCAAATAATCTTAAATTTTAGAAAGTCTTCTATATTTTTACGCCTTGAATATTGAAGACATTAAATAAAAAAGAATAATAAGATAATGACTTCAAAAAATTCAACTTCACCCAAAAGCTCTAATCAAGAAAAAGAGATAGGGCATATCAAATATTCTTATGAAGAAAGTTTTAAAAGAGAAAATATATCTCTTTTGGATGATTCGGTATTAATCAAAAATTATAATGATTCTCTTAAATCACCTCAATCTAGGAGATTTTACAAAACATTAGATAATGAAGACTATCATGACACAATCATGGTCCAAAATATTTTACCTCTAGATAAAATTTCTATTTGAAATCCTTTCACTTAAGAACTACTTTTTAATATTTTTTACCTACACTCAATAAAAAACATTTTTCTGGGGGGACTAGATCTTAAAAAACTACTTGATTATTAATCATCCTCATCATCCTCATCATCCTCATCATCCTCATCAATACTAGAAGTTATTAAACTCTTTTTTGCAAGGTTTTCAGAACCATCATTTATTACTTCTTCGTCAGTTTCTTTAACTGCCTTCTCAATTTCCTTTTGAAACTCTCCAGAAGCTTGTTGCAAGCTTTTCAATGTTTTTCCAATTGAACGTCCTAGTTCTGGTAGTTTTTTAGGTCCAAATATTAAAAGAGCTAAAACAAAAATTACAGCAATTTCTGGAATTCCAACACCAAATATATTCATGTTTTCAGCCTAATTTTTTTGTTTTTATACATTATCCAATTGCTCTTCCATTATTTCTTGTGATGGCAATAACTGTAGACCTTGGAACGCTATTACCTCCATCAGGGAAATGACAACTATCTGGATTTTTTTCTCCAGGATGTTGTACACCTACAAACATTGTCTTCTTATCCGAACTCCAAGTTATGCCAGTAATTTCACATTCCTTAGGACCAACAAGAAATCTACTAATTTCTCCTGTCCTTGGATTTGCACAAAGCATTTGATTATTTCCCATTCCTGCAAATTTTCCAGAATTACTATATTTACCATCTGTCTGAATCCACAGATTGCCTTTAGAGTCAAAGGCAATCCCATCAGGCGAATTAAACATATTATCTTTGTTTATATTTTCTGAACCTTTGTATAATCCTTCTGCTGTTTCAGGATTTCCAGCCATTACAAAAAGATCCCATTTGAAATCTACTGATGCATGATCTGAATTGCTAGGTGTCCATCTAACTATCTGTCCGTAAGGATTATTTTCTCTTGGATTTACTGCGTTAATTGGTTGATTATCTTTAACTCCTCTATTTTTGTTATTGGTTAAGGCACAGTATGCTTCTACTTTTTTGGGATTAACAGCGACCCACTCAGGTCTATCCATAGTTGTAGCTCCAACTTTAGTAGCTGCGAGTCGTGTAAAAATTGCGATTTCAGGCTCACTCATTCCAGATTCTTTTAAATTTATCCATTTACCTGTTCCATCATCATTAAAAACAGCAACAAATAACTCCCCCTCAGTTAATAAATCGTAGTTAGAAGAAGCACCTTTTTTATATTTTCCTTTGGATACGAACTTATATAGATGCTCACCTCGTTCATCATCTCCCATATAAGCAACAACTTGTCCATTTTTAGAAATAGATACTTCACAATTCTCATGCTTAAACCTACCCATTGCAGTATGTTTCCTTGGCATTGATTGTGGCTTTGAAGGGTCAATTTCAGTTATGTATCCGTGCCTATTAACTTCGTTTGGATTCTTAACTAAATCAAATCTATCTTGATTCATAACCCAGTTGTAACCTTTGTCTTTTGTCTTTAGACCATATCTTGCTTGTTCTGGGGGAATAGAGGCGGATGGATTGGAAGGTGAAGAAAAGTAACCATGAAAATTTTCCTCGCAAGCTAGATAAGTTCCCCATGGAGTTCTGCCGTTCCCACAATTATTAAAAGTACCTTTTGCAACTTTTCCGGTTAGATCCTCATCAGTTTTCATTAAATAGAACCCAGCTGCTGGTCCATCTAAAGCTATTTTGGTATCACCTGTAATTTTTCTGTTGTAAAGTGAATCTTTTTTTATTTTCCATTTTCCTAATTTCTTTTCTATTTCAAAAATAGAAACTCCATGCGAAGCAATTCCTTTGCGTACGTCATCAGATGTTTCTGGTAATCCGCTAGCTCTATTTCCATAAATTATTTTCCTATTGCAATATTCATTATTGACTGCAAGAATTGATTTCCCCTCAATATCAAAGAGGCTCATGCCATCATTATTATCCCCAAAAGACCCTTCCTGAGATTCTCCTGTTCCTCGTGTTATTTGATCAAAATCATCCACTCCGCTCCATAATGGATCACCCCATGATGCAACTTTATGCCAACTAAATCCCTTTGGAAGAGTAATTGTATCTTTACCATTAGCTGGCACAGGATTAAAACTTATACCATTAAAACCACTTAAGAAACTAGTTGCTTTCGCAGGACCAATTGTCGCAGCAATAAATGCTCCAGAGCCTAAAGCAAATGAACCTTGCAAAAATTTTCTTCTTGAAACAACATCATTAAAATCAGCCACAAGATAAAAGTGATAACTAATTTAAAAATTGTTCTCTAGGTTTAAATTGAATATAAGTAAAGTTTAAATTTTGATTAGCATTAGTAAATAAAGATACGTAGCTAAAATTTTTTTTATAATTAATTAACATTCAGATTTTTTTAATTAATTTAATCAAAAATATTTTTAACTTCCACTTAATAAAATTGCCTTATAAGTTAATTAAAAAAAAAACTTTTGTTATTTTTAAATATTTCTTAATTCAATTCAATTAATCTTGTATTGTCTCCAATAATGAATCCTTACTAGGAAACCTCATGAAACTTTTTAATAAGAATGAAATGAGAAAAATTTTATTAATTGATGCACATCCTGATAGCGACAGACTTACCAGTTCTTTAGTAGATGCTTACAAGCGAGGTGCACTTCAAAGTGGATACGACGTAAGAACTATAATCATAAGAGATATGGAATTTAATCCTAATCTTAAGTTTGGTTATAAGAAGCGCATTAATCTAGAACCCGATCTGCTTATGGCTATTGATGAAATTAAAGCATGTGAGCACATGGTTTGGTTTCATCCTGTTTGGTGGGGCAGTTTACCAGCACTTCTAAAAGGATTTATTGATAGAACTTTTCTCCCTTCCATTGTTTTTGATTACAACGAATCGAAGCTTGGCGGGATGGGATGGGATGGATATCTTGAAGGAAAATCAGCGCGTATTATAGCCACTATGGATACCCCAACTTTCTTGTACCATTGGATTTATAATGCCCCTAGCGTGAATCAGTTGAAGAAAGCGACGCTTGGATTCTGTGGAGTAAAGCCTGTAAAGGTAACTGAATTTTCTCCGGTAAAAGGCTCCAAACCAAATACTCGAGATCGATGGATTAAGAAAGTTTTTCAACTAGGACTTAAAGGTAAGTGAGAATAATTAAAGTGAAAAGAGTAGAAAGTAAGTTACAAGATTCAGTAAAAGAATCTTCTATTAGATAAAAAAAGGAAGTGGAGGAGCTTTCTTATTAGTGAAGTAATCACAATTAGGACTAACTCTTTTTAAGTTGTTTTTAAAATATTTTTTAACTTCATAATAAAAGGAGCTTATTTCCCTTATTTTAGATCGACTGTCAATCAATTAATAATTAATTTTTTTATTTAATTTATTTATATTTAACCCAATGAAAAGCATCCAAATAATTGCAAAGACTATTGGTAAGAAAACGATAGCAAGTTTAATCATTTTAAAAATAGTTTTATTTGCTAAAAATAATAACCTTTAAATAAATAACTCAGGATAGGTACTTTATCTAATTAATTAGGTAGTTGATGGGTGGGCGGTGCATGAAACTTTCTTTTCTTTCTCTTTAATCTCTTATAAAAAACAAATACTCCTAAAACTAATAAAGGCATTAATAAACCTTCTATAAACATTGGAAAGTTAATCATATTCTTTATCCCTATCTACAAGCTCTCTCATAAATCTTTTATCTGTTATGTAGTTGTCTACAAGTTCTTGATTGTAACCGTTTTCTCTAATTTCTTTAATGATTTCGTCTAAATTTTCCATAATCGTCAACTCCCATGCGACAGTTTTTAGAGGGAAATAAGCCCAAACAAGCCAGTAATAGAAATATCTAGAGCAAATTAGAGCCTATATACGCATACTTACGAATAAATAAGAAAAAAGCAAGAATTCCCTCCAGAAATTCAAACCACCAGAGAGGTTATTAAATTGACCCGTACTATATAAGAAAGGTTTTATCCATCCAATTTTAGATCGACTGTCAATAAATAAAATTATAGATCGAGGGTATATAAACATCATGCAGACTAGCGACCTAAAGGCAAAATGCTAGAAAGAAAATAGTAATCAGTTAGCCATAAAGTATTTAAATATTTTTTTATTTATTTATCCTTTACTTGTTAATTATTTGGTCAAGGTATTTGGCAAATAATAAAAAACTAACAAACCCAATATTAATTGCTATGCCGTACATATTCTGACTATTAATTACCAGCTAATCCCATAAAGATAAATCTGAATCTCCAGTTGATCTTTGCATCCAATGGATTTTCCAAATCCCATTAATCTTTTTGAAGATAGAAGTCACAGTTGGCAAATCATCATTAGGAGTTCCTTTGTAAGAGAATTTTGCCCCAAGAGTAAAAACACACATTGCTACATCGTCAGAGAGAAATTCAAACTTATGAATTTTTGTAATTTCTGCTTTTTCCTGAACAACATCGCCAGAATTCATCATTTCCTCGAATCCCTTTGCATCTATTGGATTCCCACTAGGCCTGATTAGTAAAAAATCTGGAGTAGAATTTTTTACAAAAAATGAGCCCATATTCTGAGGTGTTGCTAACTCATACAACATCGATTCGATTGTTTCTCTATCTGTCATAAAAAAAAGGGTTTTATCCCTCTAAGTTTAGGTCCACTGTCAATCAATAAATTTATAAATTCAACAATCTAGTGCTCTTAGGGGCACTATGTTGCTTTTGAGAGAGATTTGAGAGAGATTTTGCTTATTCATGCCCAACCTTACTATATCTTTCTACTTTTTTAGACTCATAAATTTACTTTTATTGTCAGTTATTTATCGCCTCACTTATTTATTTAGCCTACTGTCGCAAATTGCCTAACGAGTTCATTGGGAGTACTAGTTCACAGGTTCGAATCCTGTCGCTGCGAATCTTAAAAACTAATTCATACTAGCGAGGAAACCAGCCTCGCTTTTTTAATGCAAAAAGAAGAACACTCTAATTGTGGTCAGACAGTGGGCAAATTTATTGACAGCCTATCTAAAATAAAGGGCAATTATCACCTTTTTTCTATGCCTAATACATTAGTTGTCTCTACCTTTGGTTGTCCTTTTTCTGAATTTGAAATGATGGTAAAAAAAGTCGATAAAGAACAAGGATACGTTTTTTGTTCTGAGCTAGAAATTATCAAAGTAACTGAACATAAAGCAATGATTCTTATGAACTGTTCTGATTTAGAAAAGTTTGGTGCAATGCTTGAACAACCAGAATTAAAGCAATGGGATATTGATAACAACTGTGTAGACACAGTTTATAATCTTGAACTTGTTGAGTAAATAAAAGGATTACTACTCCCACTACTAGCTACTATCGCTTTACCTACTGCTGTTAATACTGAGAGTTACAAATCTGGCTTGGCTAAATTGCAATATAAAAAAATTCCGTTGGGGGAAAATTCTTGAAGATTTATTTTGAGAGGCGATAAGGAGTTGGCATATAGATAGTAAGGTGGCTAATTAAAAATTTTACTTTTAGCCAATTTTTATAATGGAACTTATATAGGTCCACCATCTAATTTTTAAGATTGCTTCGAAGTTAGAGTAAATTCACTAAGACGTTCTGTAATCAAGCGAATATTCGGGCTAAAAAGTTATCTTCACTCCTTAGCAAACTCAAGCTTAAACAAATACTTTTCACCATCATCATTATCATCGTCATCATCATTGAAAGAGGCGATCAAAACATAAACGCCTCCCAGCCCAAGGATCATTGATAAGTAAAGAATAGGATCAGTCATTATTTAATTTTGATCAATCAAAAACAAATCCGGGGAAGCTTTTTCATATCTCCATGATCTTTTAATTATTAACTTCAACTTTAAAAATAAATTACTTACTGTTACGTATCTGTATCAGAATTGCCATAATAGTACTGAATTACACATATTTTTAACCTTTTTCTTTACATTAGTTAATAAGAATGTTACGTTTGTTAACAATTAAATTATTTAACTTATGACTAATTCTTCATACATAACTACAGAATCAGGCGGAAGGCAAAATATTTTCCCAACTGAGCCTCGTCCTTATGTTGATCAATCTGTTTCTTATGATGGATACCCTCAAAACGCAGAAAAAGTTAATGGTCGTTGGGCAATGATTGGTTTAATTGCACTTTTGGGAGCTTATGTAACTACAGGTCAAATAATTCCAGGTATTTTTTAATGTCTCCTCTTTCAGGCTTTTTGGTTGTAATCGTATCCTTAACAGCTACACTCGTTGCTTATCTAACCAAGCAATTTCAAAACGAAAATTTAAACTATCTACCTTCAAATCCAATGAAAAATTCAAACCCTAAAGTAAAAACAATCGAGAAAGAAAAAGTTGTTGCAGAAACTCTTAATGGCAGATTCGCAATGCTTGGATTAATTGCTGCTTTAGGAGCTTACTTAACAACAGGCCAGATAATTCCAGGTTTCGTTTAAATGCTTTTACTCTCTGTACCATTTTACGATTTTCCATCTTCGCCCATACTAATAATTGGCGCGATAGGGATTGTTGTAGCACTAGCTGTATTTTTTCTAGCTTACAAAAAGTACTTTAATTCTCCATTTAACAAAGAACTTCAATTAAAGAAAAAAGCTTTATTGAAGGAGAAAACAGAACTTAACAAAAAACTTGAGAAAATAGAGCAAGATTTAAAAAATTTATCGTGAAATCCATGAACATTGACATTTTCCTAATTTCTTTTTTTACTTATCTCTTAGTACCAGTAGTGATGATCGCTAAAGGGAAAAAAGCAACTAACTAAAAAAGATTTAGGCTCCCAAAAATAAGAATTTAAACTCTATTCAATACTTACAAAGTCGTTATAGAGTCTTCAGATAAGTTTAAGGAGGGTAATCTTATGACCAACCTCGCTATCGAGCTACTGTTCTTGACTTTAGTTTTAGTAAATTTTGGAGCAATCCTTACAGCTAATATCTACTCAAAATCAGTAAAGGAATTTAGACGTAATAGATTATTTTGCAGTAAGTCTTTCAGTAATCCTTATTGCATTATCTGATAAAAATTTGCTTCATTAAGCACTATGTCGTAAGCAGGCGACAAACCGTCAAGGATTTGGATACCTAAGGCTATTTTGTATATCTTAGGCAAATTTTTGAGACTAACAATTTCTTAGGTATTCCAACGAAATTGTCATATCCTTATTCGTTTACTTAGCAGACTTTCTCAAATTGGAGTGCGGGTGCTTTGGTAGAACTAGGTGGCAGGTTCGAATCATTCACCCCGATCAGTTATCGCGTTAAGTCTCAGCTAATAATAAATTACACCAAAAAATCTGTACCCAAAATGCAGCCAAAAGAATAAACTTTTAAAAAATGCGTTCTTAAAATATTAAGTCTGTTCGAATAAGCTCATTTATAAATTCTCACTTAAGAAAATGATGATAACATTAAGAAAAAATTTTAATGAAAAAACTACTGCTTACAACTCCTATATTATTAACTTCTTTATCAGCTCCATTACTAGCAGAAGAATTAAAAAATATTTATTTATCTGTTGGAGGAGGTATAGCCTCCCCAAGTGATGTAGAAGGTGATACTACTCTTGGCGGGACTAAATATGATGCAACCTTTCCTACCGATAATACTGGTTTCTATTCGGCAGCAATAGGAAAAAAATTCAATGATTTCAGGATTGAATTTAACTATTCTCGAGCAGATGTTGAGACTGATTCAATAACACTAACTACTGGAGGGAATGGAGTAACAGCTTCAATCTCGCCAAACTTAGAAGCAGAAGTAAAAAGTTACATGTTTTATGGGTACAAAGACCTCCCAAACGAATCAAAATTCACTCCATATATCGGATTAGGCTTAGGTTCTTCAACTTTTTCTGCAAAAGATCAAACAGCAACAGTTTCTGGAACCAGGTATAGTTTAAAAGGTACTGAAGAGTCTGTATTCTCATATGCTGTAAAAGGCGGTGCTGACTATGAAATATCAGATAATACTTCATTATATTCAGAAGTTACGTATCAAAAATTTGCCTCATACAACGTTACAGATCCTGGTTATGAAACAGTCAATTATGACTCGAATAACTTATTCGCTGTTTCTTTAGGTTTAAAATTTAATTTCTAAATTTTCACCTAAAATACACCTAAAAGTGATAATTTGATTCTGATTTAGTCGATTTTCTAATCAGCAATGCTTGTTATGAGTATAAGTCTCAGTTAAATCTTTGTTTTAGCTAGTGTTTAGGAGCACTAGGTTGCAGGTTCGAATCCTCTCGTCCTGATTCAGTTATAACAGTAAGTCTCAGCTAATAGATTCTCCCTCAAAAAAGCTTTCCTTCGTATTTACGAAAAAAAGTAATTAGTTGAAATAGTATTAAAAATTTTGTAATTATATGAATAATCTGGGTTTATCATATACATTTGAATTTTTAAACAATTTTGCAGATGATTAATAATTATTCCAAAGGAAAATATAAGTCAGAACTAGATGGTTTGAGAGCAATTGCATTGATAGCGGTTATCGCAAATCACTTTAATGAAAAATTTTTAGAAAGTGGTTTCTTGGGAGTGGATATGTTTTTTGTTATTTCTGGTTATGTTATTTCTTATTCAACAGAAACAAAGATAAACAATCTTATAAATATTCCTAGCTTTTTCATTGATTTTTATTGGCGAAGAATTATTCGTTTAATACCAGCCTTAATTTTATATGTATTTACTATTAGTATTTTATTATCGTTATTTAATCCTGCACCCGATAGATTCATCTTTTCTGGGATAACATCCCTTTTCGGAGTATCAAACTTATATTTTTTAAATCAATCCACTGATTATTTTGCAAGCAATGTTGAATTTAATCCATTTCTTCAAACATGGTCGCTAGGGGTTGAACAACAGTTTTATATTTTTTTCCCTTTTATAATTTTATTTTCAGGTTATTTAAAAAAAACAAAAAATGCTCGTAAAAATTTATTATCATTTAACTTAATCTTATTTTCAATCTCATTTTTTCTTTATCTTTACTTAAGTAATAATAATCAAAGTGCTTCGTACTTTTTGATGCCCGCTCGATTTTGGGAAATTTCAGCGGGATCAATACTCTTCATAAACTCGCAAAGAAATAAAAATTTTTTTAGAAATTTTGATAAAATTCCCTCTTTATTAATAATCTCTCTTATCGTTATTACCTTTAAATTTTCAACTAATTATATTGTCATATCAACAGTAATTATTGTATTTTTGACCACTACTCTCATTAATTGTTTAGAAGAAGGTGATATTGCTTATAAACTACTTTCTCTAAAAGTACTAAAATTTGTTGGAAAAACTTCCTATTCATTTTATCTTTGGCATTGGGGAGTACTGACTATAAGCAAATGGACTATAGGAATTTTTTGGTGGACTATACCTCTACAGATCATCTTAATTTTAATAATTGGAATTGCTTCTAATAAATTAATTGAGGATCCAATAAGAAAAAGTGATTTCTTTAAAAAAGGGTTTAAATCATTTTTAATTGTTTTTTCATCAGTAATAATAACTATTTTAATTTTAATTACCGGAATCTATACTTCATTTAAAAAAATATTGTACAGAGGAAGTGAAACTGATTTTGGCACCTTTAATTATCCCAAAGAAGGCTACTATAAGAATAAAAAAAATTCATCAGGCAATAAATTAATTGTAATTGGAGATAGTTTTGCAGGGCATTTATTAACTCTATTTAAGGAACTTTCAGATGAATATAATTATAGTTTGTACCTTCATACTAATAGGAATGGTTTTAAGAAAGATTTAAGTAAAGAGGGTAATTATAAATACCTTTATTATTCATTAAAAGATTATTCTTCAAGTTTAAAAAATAATGATATTTTGATTATTAATTTAGGGCAGATAGATGAATTAAAATTAAAATCAAAGCAACAGGATCTTCTTAATCTGACAAATCTTATTGATGATTTAAATATAAAAACAGTATTTATTGGTCCAACTCCAAGATTTAGAGAGGGCTTGTATACAATTTGTTCTGAGGAATGGTTTAGACCATATTTTTCTATAAGAAAAGAATGTTCACCCACACCTAGAGTAAAGATCAAAGATGATTTGCTTTTCTATAGCACTTTCTTGAAAAATCTATCTAGCAAAAGCACTAATATATATTTTTTTAAAGCTTTTTCTATACTTTGCCCAGATCAAGTTAAATACTGTCCCTTAAAAAATGAACTAGGACATATCTATTATGATGAACATCATTTAACGACTAATGGGTCTTTGTTATTAAAGGATGAATTAATAAACTTTTTAATTATGAATAAAATACTAAAATAATCTTATTCTGATAACTTCAAATAGAAGTTATTTTTTTATTTAATCTAGGTTTTTAATTAGAAGGCCGGTTCTTTGGAAGCACTAGGTCGCAGGTTCGAATCCTGGCGCCTCGAATCTAATAATTCATTACATAGGAAGGTTTCCTAACATATCTTTTTTATTGGGTAGAAAATGAAATCAAACCTTTGATATCATTTTGATGTCAAATTGACCTATTAAGGAAGTTGCGTTACCTATAGCATCTTTCAGAAACTCACTAAATAAATCATTAGAAGTTTAATTCAATTAATTATTATAAAATTTGTTTTTTCTAATATTAATAGAGCAAGTTTTTTCCTAAATTAATTTAATTCACAGTAGATCTTGTATTAAATTTTCTCTAATTCATCCTTATTAATCTATAAGTATCAAAAAATTCATAATAATAAAATTTTATACAAACATAAATTTTATTAGAATCACCTAATTTTTTTAAGGACACTTAGAATTATCTATTAACTTATTTGCAAAATCTTCAAATGATAAATAAATCCTATAAATTATTTACCTTACTTATTTTAAGTACGATTATCGTACACATCTCAGCATGGGTATTAAATTATAAATTAGGTTCATTTCTAGATATTTCACCAGATATAGATAAATTTTATAACATGCTATATCCAGCTAAAGATGGAGGATATTTTGAACATTTTCAGTACATATTGTTACTGTGGTGTTCATTATTATCTTTCATTTGGATCTTTACAAGAAAAAAGATTGAAGCATTATCAATTCCATTAGTTTACTTATATTTATTTTTTGATGATTCCCTCCGATTGCATGATCAATTAACTGGAAACTTCTTAGTAAAGTTTATAGTGGAGCATCAATTTTTCGAACAAGATATTGTTAGGAATAAAGATATTTCAGAATGGTTGTACTGGTTATTTATTTTAATAGTCTCATTAATAATTTCTATTCCTGGTTTTAAAAGCTCTTCATTTGAAGTAAGACAATTCTTGAAGCATAATTATATTTTATTTTTAGTTTTGTCATTCTTCGGTGCATTTATTGATTTATTGAATGCAAACCTAAATACATTGTTGCCACCCTTTTCGCAAAGTCCGATATTAATCGAGATTTTAATATTTATTGAGGAATTAGGAGAAATATTAACCATTGCCTTTATGTGCATTTGGTTATTCAAAATTGTTATGGATAATAAACCAAGTAAAAAGAAATTACTCTTCTAATACTCATAATTAAATTAATTTCTAGTAGTCTTATGAACAAATAATCTAAGAAAAAGGCTTCTTACGCAGTTCTGAGTATTTTGAAGTGAACCCAGGTGCAAACTCAAATTGGTTTACAAAATTTTCCAATTATGTATTTCTACATTTCATTAGGTAACCTCAGAATAATAAGGTATTTTTTTCTCAGGGAAAGTTTCTAATATTATTGTTCAGAGCGACTTAATAAAAAAAAAGGTTTATATAAGAACGATTCTTGCAGTTTAGAAGTAAATAAAAAAATTCTCTAGAGGATTTATTTCAAAATCAAGTTTTTTTCATTTACGTTGTATTAAATATAAGCCAATAAAATAAACAACAAATACTAATAAGTTCGTCATGCCAAACCCTACGATACCCCGCAACTATTTAGTCTGGATTGTAGTCATGTTGCTCTGCCAGACTAGTAAAGTGCTTCGTAAGCAATGATCCAAGTTTCAAATCCTCTCGCCCCGATTCAGTTATGGGAGGAAGTCTTAGTCAATAATAATTGGCCCTTATAAAACTTTCCCTAATATTTCCCCAAATATAAAGAATAAATATTTGAGATTTTGACCATACACCTTCAAATCTACTTATATTCAAATAAAAGCTCTCTATTAATGGAATCTTTTGTTTTATCCCAATTTTTATAAACAGTTTTCCATGCTTTCACTGTTTCTTTACCAATCTCATTAATTCTTAGACCTGTGGAACCATAACTAGAAATCATAATAAATGCCTTCCCATTTATAATTGGATAGTCTGCTAAAGAATTAGCCACAATTTTATTAACATCAAAAACACCATCACATCCATTTACAACAATATAGCTTCCATCATTTGTTAATAAACCTAAGGAGGTGACATCATTTGAGCCTGTTGTTGATCTTCCTCCTAATCTTCCCTGGAAAATAGATTGTTCAGAGATTCTTATTTCGCTACGCCCGAAAAAAGATGCGACTCTAAAAGTTTTATTATAGTTTCTATCAAATACTGCTAATGTCTCTCCTTTAATTGGATTTTCAATTATTAAAGGTTCTGACAATGGGAATTCATCACTATCTAGTCCTTGTGTTCTCCAGTCTTCATCAATAATAAATCTTTGTATATTTGGGAATTTTCCATCTAGTTTTGTCTTTTTTATTTTTATGTATTCTTCTCTTCTTGTAGGACTACATAAACCCATATCGTTTTCCTTCCCAAATATTTCCGGACCAGTTTCATAAGCAAACGATAAAGGAATTATTGATTGCAAAGCAATTAAAGCTAATAATTTAATTTTCATTGAGCAAAAATATTTAGAAAAATTATAAATAAACTACTGTGGTTAATTTTGTATAAATTAATATGATTCAATTATTGAAATTTAATTTTTCAAAATTTTAAATTCTGAGTTAAGAAAAATAATACCCTGATATTCCTCTCAAATTTCTAATATTTAATTCAAAATGGCGCAGATTAAATACCTTACATTACCTAATGAAACAGTAGGTCTTAATTATAGCTTCGTTTTAGCGAGTTATATAGACTCTCTTTTTTTATTACCAACTATAAGAAAGTTAAGGTTTAGCGATTATTTACCATTCCTTGCATAAAACCTCACTCCCACAATAGCTTTAATAAATACAATTTAGTAATGATAAAAAGGCACTTCCTCAACTTGTTTTAGAGAATAGTCACATATACCGAACTGCATACATTCCATTTGGGAGTCACTTAATTTCCTTTCAAATGAAATCGCATCAAAAAAATAATTAAAAGCATTTTGGAACTTATGTTTAATAGGATTTCCGCAAGTCATAATTAACCTCCTTCGATATGGAAGTTTTTAGTATCACTTATTCTTAAAATCAAGAGTTAAAATACCTAAAGTAAAATTATCAATTTAATCAGTTTTTAATATTTCACTATCTTTATAAAGAGTATTTTTGCTCTAGGAAATTTTAATCATTACATCTAACTTAGTTCTACTGATTGAGGTTTTACTTCATGAGCACTTACAAAACGAAATACTTCAAAAATACAAAAAATCTCGACAACACACTTTGGTTAGACAAATTAATTAATCAACTCGAGAAAAAAGCCAAAGGGGGTTAATTTATGAATACGTTCAGGAACAAACAATTCAAAAACGAATTAGATCCAAAGTATGCGTTTTATGATTGTCTCCGAAGTTGCGAACTTAAAAGTTCTTCTGAAAAAACTTTAGAAGAAGGCAAGGACAGTTGTGATTGGGAACCCTCGTCAGATGATATAGATTTCTGGAATTAAATAATGTTAATTCCTCTTTTTTAGATCAACTGTCAATCATGATAACCCACTTTAGAAACAATACTACCTGAAACAGGATCAGTTACTCCAAGTTCGGGAGACAACTCTTCCATAAATCCTCTAACCTCATTAAGATGAGCAATCATAGCTGGTCTTTGAGCTGCAATAGCTTCTTCACTTTTCCAGATACCAACAAAACAGTAATCATAATTACCAGTTTTAGCGATATATCTTTGAGTCATCCCCTCAAAACTTGTTTTATCTATTATTTCAAAATACTTATTTACACAATCTGACTTTAATTTAAATCGAACAACATTCATAAAATTTCGAGAAGTCATAAAATAAGAGGGATTTACTCCCTCTAATATAGATTGACTTTCAATAACTAACTTTTAGAGATGCGAATAGTTTGAGTTTTAGTTGTTAATCACAACAACTTTCTTTTGTTAATGAAGCAGTCCAAGAGGATTCTTCCATTGTTAACAAGTCAACTCTATGAGTTGCCATCCAGTCACCATTTGCCTCCACAAACTTTTGAACATTACCTTCTGGCGCTTGATGAATAACAATAATTTTTTGAGGATCTTTTTTGCTTACTCCTCTGAAAATAGGCTTAATATCAAATTCAGAATGCCTTTTATTAGCTTCTGCACTATCAAATATTGCAGCCCATTCATCGAAAGTGCTTTCAATTTTAAAAGTAAACACGGAGGTAACTAAGCAAGACATAAGAAAAGAGATAATTCACCCTTATTTTAGAAAGAAAATCTTTATGAACCACCTTAAATTAATATGACGTAGTGCTCTATATGCACTAGCACCAGGTTATGGTTTTCCGATTATTTGCATACATATGCAATGCATTGCTGCATGTTGGAGCAATAATATTGAGACTCAATTAAATCCTAATTGTCCCAACTTATAAGCTATAAACCATCTTATTTTTGAAGAGTCTGTCGCAAATTGCGTACTTGGTGCTTTGGGAGTACAAAGTCACAGGTTCAAATCCTGACGCCCCGATTAAGCTATAGCAGTAAGTCTCAGCTAATAACTCAAAAATGCCAAACCAGAATAACTTCCAAGGTTTTAGCATCCAGATTCCCTTCTTTAGAAATCACTTTTCCTATTCCAGTTTGAAGACTGAAGTCTTTATTGATATTGTATTCCAACCCGACACTTGGTTTGTACAATAAGCTATTACCGACATCAACACCTCCTCCCCCTCCGGTACCTATGAGCATTTCACTGAAGAGTTGCCAGTTCTTCCATTTTGGACCAAGAAAGCCTACACCCAAGTGCCCCTCAGAGTAGCCGCCAGCGTCCCCTCCATAAGCGATTAATCCCTGCCCTGTAAGGTACCACCAATCTCCTCTCATCCAATCAATCTTACCTCCGAAAAGTTGCATATTGCTTGAAGATCCTTCATTACGTTGCGCATCAAAATACCATTGATGAGCATTGCGAAAGCGCCAATTTAGAGGCTCAATCTTGGCTGAATTGTCCCCCACAAGTTTAAAACCTTCTTCTTTTTTATTTTTAAAAAAATTTTCTTCCCCTTTGTAAGATTTCCAAATAATCTTTTTAGGTGGTTCATCTTTATTTTTTTTAATTTTTTCCCATTTAATAGAATTAAATTCAGAAGAATCTTTTATAACTTTTTCTGCAAAAACGTTCAAAAAGTTTAAGATTTGAGCAATTATGAAAAAATAAAATGCAAACTTCATTTCATAAATCTTTTTATATTTGATTTATTATCTATCAATAATGATACTCCTATGGATAGATATCAAACAATTAATTAGAAAAGTCATTAAGTTGTGTAATTTGCCATTTAATTAGCTTTTGCTCTAAAGAAATTAAAATCATATAAATTTGCAGATCACATTCTATAAACAAATCCCGCTTTCCATTTATCATTGATAGTTTTTTTTCTATTTTATGGAATCATTAAAAAAGAAATCCAAATCATTCTCCAAATATATCTATATTTTTGTAATTAATTTTTGAGGTTGTTTTCAAAGGACTAGTTGTATTACTTTCTAGAATTTATTTATGGATTTTATCCATTAATTAATTTAATCGTTGGTCCTCTATCCGTATATTTTTGTGCCTCAAACCGAACATTTTAAAAGGTCGTTTGTTTTATAGACTGAGTTAGAACTTAGTAGTAGCAAAAATAAATTAAATGCCTTCAACACCGATCAAATCTTGTAACAAATATGTATTGAGTTACAAAGATTCTTCAAATAATACACATGAAGTCGGCTTCTATGCTCGCGATGCATACGATTGCCTAATGCTTGCGAGAGAATTCAACTCTTTCGTACATGACAATCCAGGATCTGTAATCAGAATACAACAAAAATTTTGAGAAAATTATTATGAATTTTAAAAAATCACCATTCGCAATTCAAGATAAAAATTTAAGAGATCTTGATAATGCAAAAGATTATCCAACAATTGCTGATTTAATGAGAGAACAGACAGTTCGACAAGATGACGGAAATACAGTTCACCATCGTAGAGATTTAGACTCTCTGGGTTAGTTAATGAGAATGGGTATTTACTGATTTTCAAAAATTTACTATCAAGATGAATGCGATTTTCGTTTCATTCATAAGATAATATTTTTTCTCAAGTTTTTTTAAGCTCTATAAGCGATAGGCAATACCCTTATTTATTTCGTTAATTGCATATCTATACTTTTAAGGTTCAGCCAGAAGCATTTTATTAAATTGTGTTGACTTTCAATTTCTTCAGAAGAAAATTTCCCCTTAAAAAAAGAGGTATCCTCCATTAATGAAAAATTTACCGTCAGCCACTTAAAAAATTAACTATTAATGGGAAGATGCTGCAATTTCTTTATGGACCGAGAGAAATTCTTGATCTGTTAAAACTGGAGTAACTTCAATTTCTACGCCAAAATTGTCGACCCAAATACTACTCCATTTCCAAATATTCTGATGGTTTGAAGATTCAACTATTGCCCAACCATTAGCTCCCTCAGGATTTACTACTCGATTAAGAACTTTAAACCCATCAAATTCATCACCTGCGCATCCGCCTTCCACAAAGCCCGCGAAAGCTTCTGCCCCTTGCATATGACTTTCTTGGTCTGGGAATTGCCAGTGTACGATGTAAGTTTGCATGAATAAAATTATTTTTTTAATTATTAATTATCAAATTTAAAAATTAAATAAAAAGTCTTTAAACACTAATTAAAACGAATAAACCTAAAAGGCAAAAATTACAAAAAAAAAGACTCTTACGAGCCTTGGTGATGGGGACTCCTATAATGACAAATTAAACAGAAACAAACAACCCCATCAATAGGTAATTTTTTATACTTACAAACACCATATGTAGTGCTAAAATCATAAAAAGGCTGGGTGATGGGGATTTTTCCTGGTTTTTTATTGGGGCGAAGCTAACGTCCCTTTTTTTTATAAAAAATTTACTTTAATAAATAAGTATAGATCCAGGATTAAGCATTTGAACCTTTTGAAGATAGTTCAAAGCTCTCCCTATGATGAATATTATTTTAATTGTTTTTTAATTTTTAGCTTTTATATTAGACATAAAAAACCACCAAAGGGAAATGCTGATCTAACCAAAAGTAATTAGTTTGCAATAAGAATAAATCACTTTTTCTTATTTCTCATTTGATACTGAAGAACAGCTTTTAGGTGTTTTACTTCTTTTTCTAAAGTATTAATTCTTTTTTCTAGTTCTTCATTAGTTACCATGTTTTTGGGAGATAAATACTTTAATATTTATACTATTAGAGAAATAATGTGTTATCCGTGGCAAATTACAAATAAGTATTTGAGCCTATTGATTGGCATAATTTATCTAGATAAATTATGCCAAGTATAAATTCAGGGGGAATTTATGAGTGGAGATTTTGAGACACTAGAAATCAATCAACCCAAAGTTACATATTTTAAGAAAAGATCCGAAAATAACACAGAATGGTTAGATGAATTAATCAACCAAATTGAATACATGAAAAACAATATATCCAAATCTGCTTAATGACAGAAAAAGAGTTGAAGGAATTAGAGAAATTTGCAAAAGAAAATGGATACAATGACGAGCTAAAAGATATATATATAAGAGAAGTTATTGACAGAAATAAAGAATACGAATGAGATCAAATTTTCGACCAAATATTCGACTAGCTACAAACATTCTTTTAGTTATTGGTACTTTTGCTATTGCTTTAAAGATTGCTCCAATAGCAGAGGTATATCAAGAAAAAAATTTATGTATTAAATATTTAAAACATCAAATAGATCGAGACAAACTTATCAAAAGACTAAAAATAGTTAAACAAGCAAATCCATCTAGTATTTGTGACTCTATCCTTAAAAGTTAAAAATGAAGATTAAGTCATTTACTCCCTTAATTGCAGTCTTTGGTACCTCATTTCTGATAACCATTTCATTGCTTAAAAGTTTCCAAATTTTTATGGGGATATCAATTTGTCTTTTAGCGATGCTCAAGCTTATGGATATTGAAGCTTTTGGAAAAAGTTTTGAGAAATATGATTTAATATCTTCTAAATTTGATGGCTGGATATATATTTATCCTTTTTGCGAATTATTAATTGGAGTAAGTTTTCTTAATTCTTCTCCACCCTCATTAATTATTTTTATTGCCCTAATTTTAGGAATTTCTGGAATGTTTTCAGTATTTAAAGCTGTTTATTTGGATAAATTAAAATTAAATTGTGCATGTATTGGTGGATATGCAAAAACTCCTTTGGGAATAATTAGTTTTATCGAAAATCTTTTAATGGCAATTATGAGTTTCTTAATTTTGATTAAATAGCGATTTAATAAATTTTCATTTATGGTTGATTTAGATATTAAATTTAATCGTCGTAATTAGTATGGCACTTAATAAAATATTTATCAAAAGAGGATTTTTAAATTATCTAATTTTTTCTGGAATTCTTTTTACAAATATAATCAATCCAAATAAGAGTATTGCTTTAGCTCAAGAAAATATAGATATCCCAAGAGTTGTTTCTTACAGATCAGCATCATGTGGTTGTTGCAAAAAATGGATCAATCATTTAAGAGATAATGGATTAGAAGTTGTTGATAATATAGTTGAGAATGTTTCAGTAATTAAAAACCAATATGAAATTCCCAATAATCTGAGATCATGTCACTCCGCTCAAATAGCTAACTATACGATTGAAGGACATGTCCCGATTGAATCAATCAACAAACTTTTTAGAGAAAAACCAAATGTCAATGGAATAGCCGTACGCGGCATGCCACTTGGCTCCCCAGGAATGGAAATGCATACTCACGACTCGCACTCTCATGATTATGATAACTACAAAGTAGTTTCATTTAGCGAAACTGGCAAAACAAAAATATTTGATAAAATCTCTCCTTAATACAAATACTTAATTTGAAATAATGCATTTTTTTCTTAGAAATTTTAAATTTTTTATTTTTTTATTTTCCTTATCTCTAAATTTTAATAGTTTTTCGCATGCACATATGAGGGGTACATTTCTTTCTGAAGAGGACGCCGAAAATAGATCTTTAGAACTTGGTTGCGAAGGGATACATAAGAATCAAGATAAATGGATGCCATGCAAAAACGAAAAAGAATTACATATCTATTTGAGGAAATAGATGAAAAAATTAAAACCAAATCAAAGAAAAATTCACAGAAAAATAACCGCAATTTCAGCAATCCCTTTATTAATTACTATTTTATCTGGGACTATTTATAGTATTCTTCAACCACTAGGAATAGATGCTTTTTGGTTAATAAAATGGCATACAGGTAATTTTGGCATTATTAATTTGCAACCTTTTTACTCGATATTTCTTGGTATAGCTTCAATAATATCAATAATATCTGGCGTTAAACTATTACAAAAAAAATCTTAGATATACTATAAGCCAAAATCTAACTAATTAATACTATTTGCGCCCCCACTTACTAAGAAAATTATCGCTCCTAGTGCCATTGTTGCTACACCCATATAAGGGTATTTCTTAATTCTTGATTTAGTAACTGGAAGCCATGAAAGGTATCTATCAGATTTATTTAATTCAACTTTTTTTTGTCTAGGTGGCAATCCTAATTCCTCTCTTCTTTTAGCTTCACCCATAATCTTAAATTTATTTGTATATCAATATTAAAAATTATGTTCTGCACCTGCGAGTTAATTTATTTAAAAATAGGTCTTTTAATAAGGATAAATTATTTAAAATTTATTTGGCCTTCTTTAAATATAGATTTTTTGTATTTGCCTGATCTGAAGTAAATAACAAAATTAATATAGTTCCAACTAGAAATGAAAAAATCATGGTTAAACCAATAACTTCAACCATCTGACTAGGTAGATAATTAAGAAACATAATTAATAGATCTCTTATTTTAAACTTAGCAATTGTATTTTTTATGTAAAGTAATTATTCATCCTCAAATTTCGTAAATAACTCAGTGAAACTGCATACTCTTTGACTATTTCAATTTTCAAGATAAATCTTGTCTTAGTCCATCACAATTTTCTTACTTAGCTATGCCTATTTTCTTTAGCAATTTTAGGTAAGGCAAGGCCCAATTACCAAAGGTAAAAGAGATTGTAGTATTTTTTTTAGTTGGAAATAATTTATTAGAACGAATAGAGGCTAATTTAGAGAATGTCTTAATAGTCTCTGCTTCTAAATTATCCATATACAATTTTTTCTGAACACCTCGATCTTTCTTCTGGGGCAAATAATTTTCTATAAACCATAATATTTTATCTAAACTTGATTTATTTGATGAGTTGTAAAATTGATTATATTTGTTTTTAAACATCTTTATTAATCTCTTAAAACCCTAAATTAAATTTGCCATTTATATGTTTGAACGCAAGAGTTAAGAAATTAATATTTGGTTATTTTAATAATTTAAATAAGATAAAAAATTATTAAAAATCTTTTTATTAGTATATTATTTACAAAAAAAAGAGGGTATGAAACCCTCTCTTTATGATCAGTTATAAAATTAAGAATTTAATTTTTAGATTCTTTAAGTCTCATTTCTTCTTGAGCTTGTCTCATTCTTTCTTCAAAAACTGATCTTCTATATGGAGTAACTTCTCCATTTTTAGTTGCTAAAAGTTGAGCATTATAAAGCCTATTGGCTTTTTTGATTTTTTCTCTTATTTGTAAGAGGTTATTCATAGTATTTTGCAGTTAATGAGAATCCCGTTCCCTATTCCCATGTCATGCGTCCAGAGATATAAGCTTGGATGAACGTTTTAGAATGATAACTCCTTTAAAAAAATTGCGCGAGAGTAATTCTTACTAATTTTTTTTTCAAGCAATAAATACAGAATAAATTTGAAAAAGAATAATTTAGTATTGAGAATATTAGGATAAGAAAATCGTCTGCGAAGCATCATTATTATCCTGAATCAATATTTTTTTATCTGGAAAAATATCTGATAATATTTTTTTTAAATTGGAATTATCAGGAGGGACTATATCACTCACATTATTTATATTAATTTTCCAATTTTCATCTACAAATAGTTCTTTACCCTCACTATTTTTAGTTTCAATTGAGGTCTTATTCAAAATCTTAAGTAATAATTCGGAATCATAAGCTCTAAATTCTTTAGTATTTTCTTTGAAATTTTCAGTCATTATTTAGAAATCTAATATTTCTAAATATTGCTTCAAAAATTTTAAGAAGACAAGGTATTAATTACCTAAAAATTTTTTTCTAAAAAATTTAACTTTTAAATTACCAAAGTCTTATATTTAAAAAAATCAATTAATCATTTACAACTATTATTGGCTTGTTAAGTTGCAAATAAGATATTTGAGGAAATGCCAAGAGTCATTAACAAAAAAATTAGATTTCTAAGATGGTTGAACTCAGGAATGATATTACCATTTGTTTTTATGGCTGCATCCTCAACTATTATCCTTTATGGGGTTCTATCTATTGTAATAAAATAGTTTTTCCAATTTAAGCAGCCAAGTTTTCCTCAGATTTTGACATAATCATTGAAGCTTTTTTTAATAAACTGACTACTTCTTTTCTGCCAACTGCATTATCAGCTTGGCGCATTAATTCAGCATATTTTTTATTTATTTTTTTCATAAAAAATTTTAACTTATTCCAAAATTACAACACCACAAGATAGTGTCAATCGCAAATAAGTCTCATGTATAATTTTTCATCTTTTATTGCATAATTATATTTGATAGTTTTTTATCATTAAAAAATTTTTTATGCATTATTAATAAATAACCATTTATACCAAAACCTAGAGAAATTATTATTAAATTTACAATCCTTACAATTATGCAATCTTAAAGGATTTAAAAACATAAAATATACCTCCAATTAGGATAACTATTGCAGCACCATAAAAAACAAAAGGGATAATTGGATATTTATATAATGTAGACCTAACTTTTTTTTGTATGGCTTTTTTATCCAGTTCAGGTAACTTTATATCTTCAGTTTTTTCTCTAGGAGGAATGCCTAAATTTTTTCTTCTCTTTGCTTCGCCCATATTTAAAACTGAATTATGCCAATACATTTAAAATAATTATTATCCGCAAAATCTAATAATTGCTCCAATTCTTCACGAGGTGTTTCTAAATGATTTTTGAAATCTTTTTCAAATTTGAGCAAACATCTTTTTTCTATATTTTCTGGTGAATTATAATTTCGTAAAAAAGTTAAGCTCAAATAAGATAATGATGAAAAAGCTATAATTAGCCTAGCAGCCTTAAAATAATTCATATCTAAGATAATTTTTCCTTATATACAATTATGGTTAGTTTAAGTTTTATAATTTGTTTAATCCATTATAAAGAATTATTCAATGATAAATTCTGTAAATTTTAATCATTTGCCTATTCAGGATTTAGTAGTTTCAGGTTTAATTATCTTTATCATGTCGACAATGATTGCCAACATTTATGACCCATTATTAGGTATAGTTTATGGATTAGGCAATATACTTACTCTTACCTTTTTGAGTTGGTTATACCAAGAAACTTGGAGTGATCCAAGTAAATAATATTAATTAAAAAAAAAATAAATAGAAAACAATCTACTTCTGTGTTTTAAACTTTGAAGAATATTTTATATTGACAATGTATGTTGCTACTAGAGATAGTATTAAAAAAAATAATAAGCTCTCCAAAGTAGATTGGGGCATAACCATAATTAGTACCAAAAATAATATATTCCTAGAGAAACGAATTCTGAACAAAAATCAACCCTTTAATAAATTTTTATTTTCAAATTAATAAATTTAATAAGCTTAAAAAATATCTTAGATAAAATTTTTCAATATTTAACAATTACCCAATAACAAGTCCTTTTTCAAGAAGTAAATCGAAAACTTCCACACTTTTCGTTTTCCCTGATGTAGTTGGCTTATGTGAATCTAATATTTCAGCAAGACACATAATCCAGGAAGTATTTTTTTTTAATTTAAGCCTTTCACAAATATGGGAGGGGGCTGATTTAAAACAACCAAATTCTGCTGAAATATTAATGTTCATGATTTGAGTTTCAAGTTCCAAACTTAATAGTTCAATTTCTTGCTCAGAAAGAGCTGTCCCAAATGAATATGATTCAATTAAAAGTTGATAATTCATAAAAAGTTTATTTTTAAGAAAAATTAAAGTTTTCTTCTATCTAATATCGAAAGTATTGGCAAAAAGCCATCCCTAATTAAATCTATATAAAATAGAAACGTATTTTAAATTTTAAAAAATTTCAAATTAATCAAGAATAGATAACAAAATTGATGACAAGCAAATCTGATTCATTAAAAGAGAATATTACGGAAAATTTTTCTGATTTCTCTCAACTATCCGACTATTCTTTTATGAATTCTCTTAATGCAGATCCTCTATCAACAAAAGATGGGAATGATCATAAGCCACGTTCAGTATATTCTGGCCATTACGTGCCAGTTGTTCCAACAGCGATTCCAGAACCAGAATATATTTCTCACAGTAATAAACTTTTTGAAGAACTGGGACTAAGCTCAGACCTTACAAAAGACCCAGATTTTTGCCGTTTTTTCTCAGGAGATATATCTGTAGCAGATTATCCCATGAGTTCAGTTGGTTGGGCAACAGGTTATGCATTATCAATTTACGGCACTGAATATACACAACAATGTCCCTTTGGTACTGGAAATGGTTATGGAGATGGCAGAGCAATTTCTATATTTGAGGGATTATTTAATGGCAAAAGAATGGAAATGCAACTCAAAGGAGGAGGTCCTACTCCCTACTGTCGAGGAGCAGATGGCAGAGCGGTATTACGTTCAAGTGTTAGAGAATTTCTTGCACAGGAATTTATGGATGCCTTGGGAATTCCTACCTCAAGATCTTTAACTCTTTATGTCTCTCGATCAGAAATAGTTAGGAGGCCATGGTATTCCAAAGGATCAAAGTATTTTGAACCTGACATCATGATTGATAATAAAGCCGCAATTACTACTAGAGTCGCTCCATCTTTTTTACGAGTCGGCCAGCTTGAACTTTTTTCGAGACGAGTTCGCAATAATGCTTATGATGAAGCCCTTAATGAACTAGAGATGATAGTTCAGCATCTTATAGATAGAAACTATAAAGAAGAAATTGAATATGATATTTCACTTGAAAGGAAGGCAATAAAACTGGCTTCTTTATACAGATCAAGACTCATATCACTTATAGCCAACTGGATGCGAGTTGGTTATTGCCAGGGTAACTTCAATAGTGATAATTGTGCTGCTGGAGGCTATACCTTGGATTATGGCCCCTTTGGATTCTGTGAATTGTTTGATCCAAGATTCCAACCATGGACAGGTGGAGGTAAACATTTCTCATTTTTTAATCAACCTTCTGCTGCAGAAATAAACTTTAAAACATTCTGTTCTTCTCTAAGCCCCTTACTTTCAAAAAGTAAACAAGCTCAAGAAAAGTTAGATCAAATCGAAAAGGATTTTTCAGAATTGATGAACAAAGAGTTGAAGAAAATGTGGGCGAGCAAACTTGGTTTAGAGCATTACAACGAAACTCTTATTAATGAATTCTTTAATCTTATGCTCATTTCAAAAGCAGACTACACAATTTTGTTCCGTAAACTCACTGACATACCTAAGAACTTAGATTCTTTAAAAGAGAGTTTTTATTTACCAATTAATGATGAGCTCAAGATTAGATGGGAAGTCTGGCTTGAAAACTGGCAATCAGTCTTAAAGAAAGAGGAAAATATCAAAGCAAAATCAGAATCCATGAAATCCCTCAACCCAGTCTATACATGGCGTGAATGGATGATCGTACCTGCATATGAAGAAGCTGAAAAAGGAAATTACAAAAAAATAAAAGAGTTGCAGGATGTTTTTAGAAACCCATATGTAGAACAACCCTCAGAAATAGATCAAAAATATAATCGACTAAAGCCAAGCAAGTATTTTAACTATGGAGGAGTATCTCACTACAGCTGCTCTTCATAAAAAATTCAATCCTCAAAATGCAGATTGAACAAATTACAAAAATATTATTTATTTATTGTCGTAGGCATTCCAACGACTGATAAAACACCAACTTTAAGCATAGCCATCTTCTTTCCAATACTTTTCACATATTGGGAGCCCCCATTATTACTTCACACAAATGCATCGCTTTACAGAAATTAATTTCTTACCTTTTAGCTTGCTCTAATCTCCCTTTTGTGAAATGAATCAACATTGGGTCAGGTTGCTTATGAATTAGGGTTTCTATCCCTGCTGGAAACTTTACTTTTAAAAGTCTTAATTCAGGCTTACCTTCTTGATAATTAAAGTTTTTGCCACTTAATCCTTTTGCAGTTTGAATAATAAATAGGTAGTTTGCAAAAATAAAAACTAATTTATTTTTTATATAACTTTTCTAATTGCTTAATTTCCTTTCTTAAATCATTACCTCTCTTATTTAATTTTTTATTCTTAATAACTATTGGGATAATCCACCAAGCTTGAAGACCTGAAAAGATAAATACTAGAATCAATAATTCAAAAGTTCCAGGCTGCATTTAATAAATTTACCTTCTTTGTAAATAGCAATATTCTAAAAGCTATTAAATATTCATGAGATTTGCAATATTTCTAGGCTGCTTTTAATTCAATGTTAAGTTCAATGCCCTTTAAAATGATTGCTTCTTTAAATTCAATAAGCTTGGAAATTATTCTTTGTTTCTCATGATCAGTTTTATAGATATCCTCTACAACTTCTTGCATTGCAAGTGTTATTTTTTGTAGTTTAATTTCTAAATCTTCCCTGTAATTCATGAGCTTAGAAAAATTATCTTTTCTATTAAAAAACAAAATAATTATAAGTAAATAAGTACTTAACCTTAAAAGGATTGACAGCGAAACAATAAGAATATAACCTATAGTACAAATGTATTGTTAATCAACCAGTCTTTCAAGGCAAAAGCATGGAGCCTAAGTACTCATTTGGATGTAGCACTAGCAAGCCAAACGGATGCCTACTAAATCCTGAAGGCAGCAGAATGATCTTTTTCGAAGAATGCAAAAAATCCCCTAAACCTAATCTAAAAATTCATACTCATCTTTTTTATGCAAACCACTTTGGAGAACCTGGAGGGTACAAATCCTCAGAAAAACTAAACATAGATACAGCCTGGGAAAAGTGGCAAGAACTTCAGCAAAAAGGTTGGACGGAGGTGTCTTACCATTACGGATGAAGATTCCCCGTTAAAAAATACTCAAAAATCTAGTATTTAATTATATATGCAACGATATTGCTACATTTATGTAGCATATATCTTGAAAATAACTTATTTTTGACCTATTGATTTACATTTATTAATATTAGTGTTACATTAATTAACAATTACACAACTACAATGGTTAATTCAAACGTTACTACTGAATCAGGTGGCAGACAGAATATGTTTCCAACTGAGACACGTCCTTACATAGATGAGTCTGTTTCTTACGACAGCTACCCACAAAATGCGGAAAAAGTTAATGGTCGTTGGGCAATGATTGGGCTTGTTGCGTTAGTAGGTGCTTACGTTTCAACCGGACAAATTATTCCTGGCATTTTTTAATGAGTCCACTTTCAGGTTTCTTAGCCGTAATTGTATTCTTTACAGCCATACTCGTTACTTATTTAACCAAGCAATTTCAAAACGAAAATTTAAACTATTCATCTTCTAATCAAATGAAAAACACAAACACAAAAGTCAAAACAATCGAAAAAGAAAAAGTTGTTGCTGAAACTCTTAACGGCAGATTCGCAATGCTTGGATTAATTGCTGCTGTTGGAGCATACCTAACAACAGGTCAAATAATTCCTGGTTTCGTTTAAAAACCTACTATTTAACATTTCTACAAATCTGAAAAATGGAAAATTCAAAAACAACTTATTGGCAAAACGCCGAGAGAACTAATGGAAGAATGGCAATGATGGGCTTATTTGCATTAGTTGTAAATTATGGCTTGTTCGGATGGATAATCCCAGGAATTTTTTAAAATGAATTTAGGCTTACTTTTTCTTAAAGTAAATACTTTGGGAGTTATAACTCTCTCTGAACTTGATTGGATAACTAACCATCAATCTGAATTTTCAAGGCTAGATATGGCTTTAGTTATTAAAATCGGCCGTCTTATGGATTCTGGAGTAGTGGAAATTGATAATAGATTGCCTGTTTAATTTTTAAAAAGTGATCGTTATGAGTGTTTGTCAATAGGGATACTGACAAACACTTTTTTATGAGAAAAAATATTTGTAAAAAAAAAGAGATTGTTTCTTAGCTAAAAACAATCTCTCAATTACCTAATTCTTACATGAAAATTTCAAGTAAGCTTTCAGATCTTAACTGATTTGATTTTATAGTAAATCCGTAAAAATGCTTTTGTAATTTATCTTTTTAAACCACCTCTTTTTATCCAGAGGAACCATGTCACCCAAATAGGAGGAAGGAATCTGATTAAAAAAGAAATTTTATATACATAGAATGGGGAATTTTCACTTTGAAATAAATTCATCAAAAAGGAAGATATAGTTACCCAAAGTAAAATTATTAATATATTTGCTCCCAACAAAGCGAACTTATTTTGTTTGAATATTTTTGGCATAAAATAAATTTTTTATATTCTTAATTTTAAATAATCTCGGGAAATAAATTATAGATTTTCAAAAAAACTTCAAATTTAAAATCCATATCCAAATAAAAAAAGTACTAAATTTCAATCCTTCTCCAAATAACAATCCAAAAGCGATAGGAGGAGAAAATATTAAAAAAAGGATAGAGAATAAACTAAATAACGCAAATGATCCTCTTAGAAAAAAATTCTTTCTTTTTGTTCTTCTTAGATTTTTTAAAGTATTCCACTCCCATTCGATAAACTTATAGAACTTTTCTGATAATAAAAAAAAATACTTCATTAATATTATTAATTTCTATCGGCTTTTCTTATTTATAAAATTAATTTCACCTGTTAGCAATAAACCTTATCCCCTTCTTCAGAAAGATAGTAAATTTTATTTTCTAAACTTACGAAGAAAGTTAATCCCTTATATTGTGATCTTTTAAATTTATCTAATCTAAGTTTGTGTAAATCCCAATTATCAGTACTTATGTCAGGATTAAATTCTTGTTCTTTTAAGAAAGGTACATAAGTTGGACTAATTGTTGTTTTTTGGGCTAACCCTCTATTTCGTTTTGAATAAAAAAGTAATAAAAATAAAAGTACAAAAAAAAGAATTAATAATATATTTGTCATAGTCAATTTTTCTAATTTAAAAACTTTATTTGGAGAATCAAGAACTTTTCACAATAAATTTATTAGTAAGTAAAAAATCCTATTTTTATATTCTTGTATTTTTGAATACTTATCAAGGGGTTACCTAAATCAGATCATAAAATGAGTCGCATTTTCAACATGACTCAAAATTCCATGAATACTCCTTATGCAAAAAGAGTAGCTGAAAAATTTAGAGAGGCTCAAAACTATTTAAAAACTAATGGTTTTAGTAGATCAACTAAACATTTACTGGAAGATATTGAAAATTCTGTTGAAAAATAATGCCAATACCCCCTTACTTACCACAACTACAATATGGCTAAGATAATGGCTTTACAACCATTGTTTTTGAATACATAGGAAGTTGCTTAGAATGTATCTTAATTTTATTAATTTTTTTTGAATTCAAATTCAAAAAGCAAAATAGTAAGCCTTAAGAGACTTACTAAACGTTAAATAAGAACTCCATTACATCACCTTCGTTAACAATATATTCCTTACCTTCACTTCTTAAAAGACCTTTAGTTTTTGCATTGGCAATTGAACCTGAATTAATTAAATTTTGATAAGAAATAGTCTGAGCTCTTATAAATCCTTTTTCAAAATCAGTATGAATTACTCCTGCTGCCTGTGGCGCAGTCATACCATCTTTTATTGTCCAAGCTTTTGTCTCCTTTTCTCCGGTAGTGAAATAAGTTTTTAATCCCAATAATTTATATGTTGATCTAATTAAAGAACTTAATCCCCCTTCTTCTACTCCTAATCCAATAAGGTAGTCTTTTTTATCTTCTGGTTCTAACTCTATTAATTCAGATTCGACTTGCGCTGATATTTTTATACATTCTGTATTTTCATTGCTTGCAAAACTCTGAACTGTTGATGAAAAATCATTACCTTCAGCTAAATCATTTTCATTCAAATTAGTTGCGTAAATAATTGGTTTGGCAGTAAGGAAGCCTAATTGCTTAATTATTAAATTTTCTTCTTCATTCAAAGGTATTGATCTAACTGAAAGGCCTTTCTCTAGCTCTTCTTCAATTTTTTCTAGTAAGGTATCTTCTTTAGCTGCCTCTTTACTTGTTCTAACCTGTTTTTTAATTCTTTCTCTTCTTTTTTGGAGTTGAGATAAATCAGCTAAATTCAATTCCAGATTAATTATCTCAATGTCATCCAGGGGATCTACCTTTCCAGAAACATGAATTACATCACTATCTTCAAAGCACCTTACAACATGGACTATTGCATCAACCTCCCTAATATTTGATAAAAATTTATTTCCCAAACCTTCTCCTTTACTAGCTCCTTTTACTAATCCTGCGATATCTACAAATTCAATTTTTGTTGGGATAATATTTTGGCTAGAACTTAAATTACCTAACTCTTGCAGCCTTTGATCTGGGACTGAAACTATGCCTTTATTAGGTTCTATAGTACAAAAGGGAAAATTAGCCGCTTGGGCCTTAGCATTTTCTACAAGTGCATTAAATAGAGTTGATTTTCCAACATTTGGTAATCCAATAATACCTGCTTTTAACATTTGAAAAAATTTATGGAAGAATTATCAAGAAAACATCTTCTAGTAATATAGTATTTACTTAACCAATCTTGGATAAGTTAATTATAATCGTTTTGATTATTTATTTAGTTCCTAAATATTCTCTACTTCTGCTTTTAAAAAGAAATGTTTGATTTAATAAAAAAAAATATAAATCTAAGAAGTGGAATAATATTGCTTTCTCTAACTATATTTTTCGTTTTTATAACTAATTCCTTCAAGAAAAATAAGTCAAAAGATATTTCTGATTTTGTAGTTCAAGTTGAAAAAGGAATCCTCTCAGATTCAATTAATACTAGTGGTGAAGTAAAAGCAATAAGGACAAGCAATATTGGGCCTCGCAAGCAAGGCGTAATAAAAGAAATCAAAGTAGATGAGGGCGATCTTGTAAAAAAAGATCAGGTTTTAGCTTCTCTTGATGATGAAGACTTTATCTATAAAATTGAAGAGCTTGAATTAAATGTAGAAAAACAAAAATCTGAATTTTTAAGAAGGGAATATTTATATCAAGAAGGCGTGGTAAGTAAAGAAGACTATGAAAGTTATAAAAACAACTACAACATTAGTAGCGCAAAACTTAATGATGCAAAAGCTGAAAAAAGTTTCTATCTAATTAAAGCCCCTTATGGAGGAAAGATAACTGCAAAATATGCTGAGATAGGATCTTATGTCACACCAAGTACAAACTTAAGTTCAGACACTAAAACCAAAAACTTTATTTTTGAACTATCAGAGGGCCTAGAAATTGTTGCTAAAGTTCCTGAGAGTGACATTGGCAGAATAAAAATAGGTCAAGAAGCCTCAGTAAGAATTGAGGCTTATCCCTCAAAAAAATATAGTGCCATAGTTAAAAAAATAGCTACAAGAGCTGTAAAAGATAACAATGTAACCTCATTCGAAGTAACTTTAAATTTTAAAGATATTTCTGAAGAAATTAAAATTGGAATGACTGCAGATCTTGAATTTAGAGTCGAAGGTAATGAAGAGAAAATCTTAGTGCCAACAGTTTCTATTGTCACTGAAAAAGGTGAAAAAGGAATTTTGAAAGTTGATAAAAACAATTCTCCCAAATTTGAAAAAATCGAAATTGGTATTAGTAGTGGAAATAAAACTTCAGTCATTGATGGATTAGAACCCGGAGAGCAAATCTTTATTGATATTCCACCTTGGGCTAAGAAGAGAAAATGAGTTTAAAATCTGAAAACTCTAAAAAACCAATTTTACTTTTAGTCGATGGCCACTCACTTGCTTTTAGAAGCTTCTATGCATTTAGCAAAGGGATTGATGGAGGTTTAACTACCAAAGAGGGATTTCCAACAAGTGTCACTTATGGATTCCTAAAAAGTCTTCTGGATAATTGCAAAAATATTAGTCCTGAGGGTGTTTGTATTACGTTTGATACCGAAAAACCAACTTTCAGACATGAATTAGATCCAAATTATAAGGCCAACAGAGATGTGGCACCAGATGTTTTTTTTCAGGATATTGAACAACTAGAAATTATCTTAGAAGAAAGCCTTAATTTACCAATTTTTAAATCTCCAGGATACGAAGCAGATGATCTCCTAGGCACAATTGCAAATGATGCTTCCTCTAAAGGATGGTGCGTGAATATTCTTTCTGGAGATAGGGACTTATTTCAATTAGTAGATGATCAAAAAGATATTTATGTACTTTATATGGGTGGTGGTCCATATGCGAAAAGTGGAAATCCAACTCTTATGAATGAAAATGGAGTAAAAGAAAAATTAGGTGTTGCGCCAGAAAGAGTAGTTGATCTTAAAGCCCTAACTGGTGATAGTTCTGATAATATTCCGGGTATTAAAGGGGTTGGTCCAAAAACTGCAATTAATCTACTAAAAGAGAACGACACGCTTGATGGAATCTATCAGGCTTTGGACAAGGTTCAGCAAAACAACGATAAGAAATATAAAGGATTCATCAAAGGTTCAGTTATAGAAAAGCTAAGAAACGATAAACATAATGCTTTTCTTTCTAGGGATTTAGCAAAAATAAATACTGAGGTTCCTTTAATTTTAAGTAACGGATATGAATTAAAAAATATAAATCAAGAACTACTTTCAGAGTCACTGAAAAAATTAGAACTATCAACACTACTTAGACAAATTGATATTTTCAATTCAACTTTCAGCAAAGGTGGTTTTGACAAAAATCATGTAGCTAAAGAGGAGGAGAAGGCTCCAAAAGTCGCAGCCAATAATGAATTAGAAAATAGTGAAAATAAAATCCCTAAAATCAACGTAACTGTTGTAAATGATTTCGAATTACTTGATAAATTAATTGAAAGATTAGACAAGACTAATCAAATAGTTTCTTTAGATACAGAGACCAATAGTTTGAATCCAATCGATGCGGAACTTGTTGGGATAGGGTTATGTCTTGGAGAAGAAGATGATGATTTATTTTATATACCTCTTGGTCATCAAACAAAAAAGGAGACCTCCAATCAATTATCAATAGAAGATGTTTTCTCAAAGCTTAGAAATTGGATAGAAGATCCAAAAAAAGAAAAGGCACTCCAAAATTCAAAATTTGATAGGCAAATATTTTTTAATCATGGACTTGATCTTAAAGGCGTAACCTTTGACACCTTGTTAGCAGACTACCTTCTTAATAATCAGGAGAAACATGGGTTAAGTGAAATTAGTTTTAGATTATTTGGATTTAAGCCTCCTTCATTTAAGGAGACAGTTGGAAAAAATAAAGACTTTTCATTTGTTGATATTGATGAAGCAAGTATTTACTGCGGTTATGATGTTTTTCTAACTTTTAAGATTGTCAAAATTTTTAAAGAAAGTTTTTCAAATGAAAAAGATGAATTAATCAAATTGTTCGAAGAAATCGAGCTGCCTTTAGAGCCGGTATTGTCCCAAATGGAAATGAATGGCATAACCATCGACATCCCTTATTTAGAAAAACTCTCAAAAGAATTAAAAAGTACCTTAGAAGATATTGAAAGTAAAGTTTATGAGTTAGCAGAGGAGAGTTTCAATCTATCTTCACCAAAACAACTTGGTGAGATCTTGTTTGAAAAATTAAATTTAGATAAGAAAAAATCACGTAAAACAAAAACAGGATGGAGTACAGATGCAGTAGTTTTGGAAAGATTAGTCGACGAACATGAAATAATCCAATATTTAATAAAACATAGAACCCTTAGCAAATTACTTAGCACCTATATTGATGCTCTTCCAAATCTTATAAACGAAAAAACAGGAAGGGTTCATACAAACTTTAATCAAGCTGCTACAGCGACTGGGAGACTAAGTAGTAGCAATCCTAATCTTCAAAATATCCCAGTTAGGACTGAATTTAGTAGGAGAATCAGAAAAGCATTCTTGCCTGAAAAAAATTGGAAACTTTTATCAGCTGATTATTCTCAGATCGAATTAAGAATTCTTGCTCACTTAGCGGATGAAGAAATACTAATTAATGCATTTCATAAAAGTGATGACATTCATTCTTTGACTGCAAGATTAATTTTCGAGAAAGAAGAAATTTCTTCTGATGAGAGGAGAGTTGGGAAAACAATAAATTTTGGAGTTATCTATGGTATGGGTATAAAAAAGTTTGCCCGTTCAACAGGAGTAAGTACTCCAGAGGCAAAAGAATTCCTAATAAAATACAAAGAAAGATATTCAAAAATTTTCAAATTTCTTGAATTCCAAGAAAGGCTTGCCTTATCAAAAGGTTATGTTAAAACAATTTTTGGTCGAAAAAGAGAATTTAAGTTTGATAAAAATGGACTTGGAAGATTAATAGGAAAAGATCCTTACGAAATTGATTTGCAATCTGCAAGAAGGGCTGGCATGGAAGCACAGTCATTAAGAGCCGCAGCTAATGCACCAATTCAGGGTTCAAGTGCAGACATTATAAAAATAGCAATGATTCAACTTAATAAGAAATTCAAAGAAATGAATGTTCCCGCAAAAATGCTTTTACAAGTACATGATGAATTATTATTTGAAGTTGAACCAGATTCTCTTGAAATTACTAAGAAATTAGTAAAGAAGACTATGGAAGATTGTGTAAAATTAAATGTGCCTCTTTTAGTTGATATTGGTATTGGAGACAATTGGATGGAGACAAAATAAACCTTATGAAATACTTAATTTAAGATGATCAAACTTTTTAACACTTTAAGCAAAAGAGTTGAGGTTTTTAAACCTATTGATGATGTAGTAAAAATTTATTGTTGTGGAGTAACTGTTTATGATTTATGTCATCTTGGTCATGCCAGAAGTTATATAGCTTGGGATGTATTGAGAAGATTTTTAATTTACAGTGATTTCAAAGTGAAATATGTTCAGAATTTTACAGATATTGATGACAAGATTTTAAAAAGAGCTAAAGAAGAAAGCAGTTCAATGAAGGAAGTATCTGAAAAAAATATTATTGAATTTCATAAAGATATGGATTCTTTAGGAATAATGCGACCTGACAGTATGCCAAGAGCAACTAATCATATATGCAATATCTGCTCCTTCATAACAATCCTTGAGGATAAAGGTTATGCATACTCTAGGGATGGAGATGTTTATTATTCTGTTTTTAAAAATAAAAATTATGGAAAGCTAAGTAATCAAAATATACAAGAACAAAATATCAATCAGCAAGGAAGAATGGCTAATGATGAAAATAGTAAAAAGCTTAATCCGCAAGATTTTGCATTATGGAAAAAAGCCAAAGATGATGAACCATTTTTTGATTCGCCATGGGGTAAGGGTAGGCCAGGATGGCATATTGAATGTTCCGCGATGGTTAAAGATGAATTAGGAGATACGATAGATATCCATTTAGGTGGCTCTGATTTGATTTTTCCACATCATGAGAATGAAATCGCCCAATCAGAAGCAGCCAATGGCAAAAAGCTAGCCAACTATTGGTTACACAATGGGATGGTGAATGTAAATGGACAAAAGATGAGTAAATCCCTTAAAAATTTTAAAACTATCAGAGAGCTAATTAAGTCAGGTATAAGTCCTATGACTTTGCGATATTTTGTTATGACTGTGAATTATAGAAAACCACTTGATTTTACTGAAGAAGCTTTAAGGAGTGCTTCAGAAGCTTGGAAAAACATTAATGTAGCCCTTTCTTTTATGGACCTTACAAAAGGTACTTTTAGATCTATTGATAAAGATGAATCTATCGAAGAAGAATATAAAAAGAAAATAAGTTTTGAACTATCTCAAAAAAAGCTTAAATTTTCTGATGCTTTGGGAAATGACCTTAATACAGCAGGTGCTATTGCAATTATTTACGATTTAGCGAAACCATTAAAAAACTTTTTAAACCAATTTCAAAGGGTTGAAGGTTTTAAAATAGACCCAAATGAAAAATTCTTTCTACTTGAGAATTTTAAAACTCTTGAAAAGTTGACTGAGGTACTTGGTCTTAAAAAAGAGGTTTTAGTAAAAGAAAGTAAAATAACAGAAGAAGAAATATCATCGCTTATTAATGAAAGATTGAAAGCAAAAAAGAAAAAGAATTATGCAAAGGCCGATGAAATCAGGAATTTGTTACAAGAAAAAGGTATTGAACTTATTGATCAATCAAAGGAAATAACCACATGGATAAAGATCTAAATTTTAAGAAAAAAACCAATTTGAAATTTTTGTTTTTTAAATACACCTTTAAATGGGAAGATATTAGAAATATCAGAGAAAATTGAAATACATTACTGTGCTCGGTTCTACCGGTTCAATAGGGACTCAAACCCTCGAAATAGCTTCTGAGCAACCTGATAAGTTTAAAGCCGTAGCTCTTTCGGCAGGACGAAATATTAATTTATTAACAGAACAAGTTAAAACACATAAACCAGAAGTAGTTGCAATTGAGGATGAAAATCTTATAGAAGATTTAAAAGCTAATATTAATAACTTAGATTTGGATAGTGCCCCCTTGGTTTTAGGTGGAAAGGAGGGGATTAACTCAGTTGCAGCCTGGGATAAGGCAGATACTGTGGTAACCGGGATAGTAGGCTGTGCAGGCTTAATTCCAACAATGTCAGCAATTAATGCGGGTAAAAATATTGCACTTGCTAACAAAGAAACTTTAATTGCGGCAGGGCCAATTGTTATTCCTGCATTAAAGAAAAATAATAGTAAGCTTTTACCTGCTGATTCAGAACACTCTGCTATCTTTCAATGTTTACAAGGATTACCTAATTATGAGAATGCAGATTTTTCAACAGGAGAGATACCTAAAGGTTTAAGAGCCATACATTTAACAGCTTCTGGTGGTGCTTTCAGAGATTGGGCAGTTGAGGATTTAAAGCATGTCACAGTGGAAGATGCGACTTCACATCCTAATTGGGATATGGGGAAAAAAATAACTGTAGATTCTGCAACCCTTATGAATAAAGGATTAGAAGTTATAGAAGCTCATTATTTATTTGGGACATCCTACGAAAATATCGAAATAGTTATCCACCCTCAAAGTATTATTCATTCAATGATTGAGATGGAAGATTCTTCAGTATTAGCTCAATTAGGTTGGCCAGATATGAAGCTACCTATTTTATATGCGATGAGTTGGCCTGAAAGATTTAAAACAAATTGGAAAAGATTAAACTTAAGTGAAATTGGGAAATTAACTTTTAAAGAGCCAGACGAGTTTAAATATCCATGTATGGGACTTGCCTATGCCGCAGGAAAATCTTCTGGGACTATGCCTGCAGTTTTAAATGCTGCTAATGAAATGGCGGTAGAACAATTCCTTAAAGAAAAAATTTCTTTTCAAGAAATTCCAACATTTATAAGTAAGGCTTGTGAATCACATATGGAGAATTTGAATTTAAGCCCAGAATTGGAAGATATTCTTGAAGTAGACAATTGGGCCAGACTTTTTGTTAAGCAAGAAATTAAAAAAGGGAAAAAATACGTAAGTATTGGGTAAAAGTGAATATTAAAAAGCATCTTCTACTATGCGCAACACCCACAAAACAGAAATGCTTTAAAGGAAATGAAGGTCAAAAAACATGGGAATGTCTGAAAAAGACTTTAAAAAAATTTGAAAATGATCCCTCTACAAAAAATGTTCTTATATTAAGATCAAAAGTTGACTGTTTAAGGATATGTAAGAACGGCCCAATTCTTCTTGTTTGGCCTGATGGTACTTGGTACGAGAAAGTTTCGCCAGAAAAAATTTCAGAAATTTTTACCTCACATATCATTAATGGTAAGCCAATAGAAAAATGGATTTTTAAAAAAACACCTTTTTTAGATAGTCCTAGATACTCATAAACCAATTCTTTACCACTTCGTCTGACCAGCAGCCATTAATCGAGTGAAACCCATTATGACCTCCTTTTTTAGTTATAAAAATAGTAAATTTATCAATAGATTCTTTTCTTAAATTAAAAGTATCCTTATATGGAACCCAAGGATCATCCATGGCATGAATAAAAAGCATTGGCGGTAATTTGTTTATTGAGTTATGGATTCTAAATATTGGAGAAGCTTTAATATAATAATCTTCTAGAGAATTAAATCCCCAACTAGGCGCTGTAAATTCCTGATCAAATTCCCTTATACTTTTTAACCTTTTAATTTTTTTTCTTAATTTATCATTATTAATAATTTTGCCTTCATCATTAAATCCGTCCCATAACTGATTTTTTAAGCGGTGAAGTAACCATTTTTGGTAGATATAATTTCTAGATTTTTCAATACAAAGACTACATGATAATAAATCTAAAGGGCTACTCACGCAGGCTAAACCATCTAAAAGTTTTTCTCCTTTGTCTTCATCGTAATCTAAGCAGGCATTTAAAAGAATTGTTCCGCCTAAGGATAATCCAACTCCATAAATTGGAAGATTATTATTCCTTTTCATAAGATCTTTGAACTCTAAATTAATCAATTTTTTAAAATAATTAATTGCTGGAATAACATCACTGGAGCATCTGGCACAATAATTTCCTTTAGCTAAATATCTCGCAGATCCAGATCCTCTTAGATTTAATTTAAGAACTCCAAAACCATTATTTGCTAATTTCCTAGAGATTCTTCTCAAACCAAACCGTTTAGTTGAGCCCCCTAAACCATGCGTAATGATTACAAAACCCCTTAGAGAGTTTAATTTTTCAGGTAATTCTAAAAATCCCAGAAGATAATCAAATTCAAATTTATCAGAAAGAATTTTATTAATCGGAAAGAATATTTTTTTATTTTTTTTTGATTTACCAAAGTCAATAACAAAAGTATCTCTCAAAGTTTGTAAGTCGCCACCTATCCAAGGTAAGACTTCTCGAAATGGCTTATTTTTTAAATAATCTGAAAAAATAAAAGATATACTATTATTTCTCACCAACTCCAAGATCCTTTAATTCCCCAATAAGATCATTTAATACCTTCTTTGCATCCCCAAAAACCATAGAAGTATTTGGCAGATCAAATAAATCATTTTTTATTCCGGAGTAACCTGCACTCATACCTCTTTTAATTACAAATACCGTTCTTGCTTCCTGCACATCAAGAACTGGCATGCCATATAGAGGAGAAGAACTATCATTTTTAGCCTGAGGATTAACCACATCATTTGCTCCTAAAACTAAAACAACATCTGTTGCTGGAAAATCAGGATTCACAACATCCATCTCTTTAAGTTGTTCATAAGGTACATCCGCCTCTGCTAAAAGTACATTCATATGTCCAGGCATCCTCCCTGCTACAGGATGAATTGCATAGACAACTTCAATACCATTTTGTTCTAGTTTTTTTGTCACTTCTCTTAAAGTATGTTGAGCCTGAGCTACCGCGAGACCATAACCAGGAACAATTATTACTTTGTTTGCAGCCTCTAAAGTCAATGCACATTCTTCAACACTACAAGAAGTTATATTTGTATATTCTCCTGATCCAGAAGAGGCCGTACTTTGCGCAGATAAAGATCCTCCAAAAAGAACTGAGACCAAAGATCTATTCATCCCCTTACACATTACTTGCGTAAGTATTAGACCTGCTGCTCCAACCATTGCGCCTGCTACTATCAAAAGCTGACTATCTACAACGAAACCTGCTGCTGCTGCTGCAATACCTGAATAGCTATTTAATAAAGATATAACAACTGGCATATCGGCCCCACCAATTGGCAAAGTAACTCCGATGCCTAATAAAGAGGAAACTATAACTAAAAGCCAAATTGAACTTGTATTGCCATTTATCAAATCAAAGAAGGCTATCAATGAAGCAACTGCAAAAACAATATTTACAAAATGTCTAACTTTGCTCTGAGTCCATCCTGGAGTTGACAACCAACCCTGTAACTTTGCCATTGCTACAATTGAACCCGTGAAAGTTATGGCGCCTACAAATATAGAAACAGATATTGAAACTTCGTTAATCAGTGACTTAAAAAAATCAAGATTTTCTAAACTATTAGATAAAGGGAAAATAGCTACTCCTAAGGCCACCAAAAGTGATGACATACCTCCACAACCATTGAACAACGCAACTGTCTCAGGCATGGAGGTCATAGGTACTTTTTTTGCAAGAATTGCTCCGAATAAACTACCTATTATTGATCCAATTATTATCCAAATCCAAGACTGAATAGCAATTCCAGAAGTGCCTAAATAATAAGAAAGTAATCCTACTACTGATAGTGACATTGCAAATGCAGCTAATCTATTTGCATCCCTTGCTGATTTTACTTTTGACAATCCTTTTATTCCCAAAGCCAGTAAAAGTACTGCTAGAAGGTCAATAACGAATTTAATGATTACAGGTAGATTCATTTTAAAAATTACTTCTTATTTGATGGTTTACGACTAAACATCGCGAGCATTCGATCAGTTACAAAGAAACCGCCTACAACGTTAAAAAGAGCAAATCCAAGAGAAACTGAACCAATAATTAAAAGTGGTACGTTACCTTCTGCTTTTACAATTAAAGTCAATGCTGCAAGCATCGTTATTCCCGAAATTGCATTTGCTCCACTCATTAGAGGTGTATGTAGAGTAGGAGGAACTTTTCCAATTAACTCTAGGCCTAATAAACTACCAAGTAAAAGAACCCAAAGAAGACTTATAAAAGACATAATTTTAAAACCTCAATTTTCAAAAACTTTATTTTGAAGAACAACTCCTTCATCGCTTAATAAACATCCAGAAATGAGTTCATCCTCTTTATCTAATTTAATTAGACCATCTTTTATAAATGGTGTAATCAAAGATGTTAAGTTCTTAGCATAAAGTGAACTTGCATCATAAGGAACTGAAGAGGGTAATTCTCCCGCTCCTATAAGTTTTACCCCATCTTTGATAATAGTTTCATTTGATTTTGTTCCTTCGCAGTTCCCTCCCTGAGAAACTGCTAAATCAATAACTACTGCTCCAGGCCTCATTTTTTTAATCATGGGTGAGTCTATTAAAACAGGGGCCTTTTTACCTAAAACTTGCGCAGTACATATAGCAACATCAGCTTCAGATAAATATTTAGTTAAAGTTGCCTTCTGTTTTGAGAGGAATTCGGGTGTTACAGCTTTTGCATAACCTCCTGCCTCTCCAGGCTTTTCCTCAACTTCAGGAAGTTCTATAAACCTTGCTCCGAGGGACTCTACTTGTTCTTTAACAGCAGGTCTAATATCAGATACAAATACTATTGCTCCAAGTCTTTTTGCTGTCGCAACTGCCTGCAATCCTGCAACGCCTCCACCAAGAACCACCACTTTGGCAGGTTGGACTGTTCCAGCTGCAGTCATAAGCATTGGAAAATATCTATCTAACTCACTTGCAGCCAAAAGAACTGCTTTATATCCAGCAATATTGGCCTGTGAAGAAAGAACATCAGAAGATTGAGCTCTACTAATCCTCGGAAGCAACTCTAGTGATAAAGCTGAAATCTTATTACTATTTATAATCCTTAGAAGCTCCTTATTACCATATGGGTTAAGAAGACCGAGAAGAACAGCACCTTTTTTTAACTTAGTTAAATTATCCTCTGATGGAGTTTGAACGCAAAATATTAAGTCCGCTTCACCCCAAATTTTTTGATCTAAGTTGTTTACTATTGTTCCGCCCGATTCTTCATATGATAAGTCACTAAATCCTGATAATTTCCCTGCTGAACTTTCAATATAAACATCACATCCAAGGCTTTTTAATTTCTTTACCGCTTCTGGTGTAGCTGAAACTCTCCTTTCACCAGAGCTTGTTTCGGAAGGAATAAGTATCTTTGTCAATTTATTTATTTTTTTAACATACTAAATATAAATTGAAGAAAGTCAAAAGTCTTGGATTTTTGTTAAAAATATATTTTCTTTTCTAAAAAAAATAGCTATCTAAGAATATATAAGTACTAAGTAATCCAATGAGTATAAAAGCAATCGAATGTCCTGATGGAGTGTGCCACAGTCATCATGGTGGTCATGCTGTTCCAAGGCAAGCTATGCAGAAAAATCTAGAAAAGCATGGTAAAGACTGGTGCGAGAAATTAGCAGAGAGAATTTATGAAATGTCAGTTGATACTTATTCACAGACAGTCATGCCCAGTCTCCACTCGGCAGGTTGGCAAAGAAGACATTTAGATTGGGAATTTAAGCTGGCAGAAAATGATTCTGAACCTGATGAAGCTCTTGTTGAAGGAATTATTAATGCCACAGAAAGCTTTCTAAGGAGTAGTGAGGTTCATCGATTATTTATTCAAGAATTAGTTCAGGGCACATTCGAAGAAGCAAATGATAAAAAAATAATTTCTAAAGCGATAAAATCTATCATTGAAGAAGAAATTGTTATTTCACTAAGAGAAAAGAAAGAAACTCTTTTAAAGAAAATATCCGCAAAATTAATATCAGAAGAAAAAGTTAGCGAGGAACTTGCAATAAATTCAGCTAAAGAGGGTTTTGAGGAGGTTGAAAGGCTACTTGCAAATCACAGCGAGGCAGTCTAACTCTATTTCTTTATATTTTCTTTATAATTCACCCGAAAATTGGCTCAAATATAAATTAAAGATTAAATTATTGTTTGGAAGTACAAAGTTGTAACTTATTAGACAATACATTAGTTCTCGGATGTGTTTATCTATATACAACTTTTAAGTTTCAATGAACAATTTCATTAGAAAAAGGATCGACATAGCGACCTGTTGGGCAACTAATAGAATTTCTGCAATGGACACTTTAGAAAGGTATGAAGATAGTTATGCAATTGCAGAAGAATTTAGAGAGTGGATATTACATATTGGAGAAAAGAACGAAAATTTAAAAGATTCTGTTTTAAACTTCCCAAAGGAATTAGAAAAGTTATTAGACCAAAAAGTCAACGATTAAGTAATAAATCTATCGAGTGAAATCCGCCCTACACTATTTGGGTTAGTTTATTATTATAAATAGTGAAATTAGCAAATGAATGGAAAATAAAGAGAAGATTCCAAACGTAGAAAATGTTGTAATTATAGGTTCTGGACCTGCAGGTTACACCGCTGCAATATATGCCGCACGAGCAAATCTTCAACCACTACTTGTAACAGGATTTAATTCTGGTGGAATTCCTGGTGGGCAATTAATGACTACAACTTTTGTTGAAAATTATCCAGGTTTCCCAGATGGAGTACTGGGTCCTGAATTGATGGATCTAATGAAGGCTCAAGCAGAAAGATGGGGTACTAATTTATACGAAAGTGATGTAGTCTCAATAAATACTGATTCACACCCATTTGAATTAAAAACTTTAGAAGGGACTATAAAAACTAACTCAATTATTATTGCAACTGGAGCAAGTGCTAATAGATTGGGAGTGATAAATGAAGATAAATTCTGGAGTAAAGGAATAAGTGCTTGTGCAATCTGTGATGGAGCAACTCCACAATTCAGAGATGAAGAACTAGCTGTTATAGGAGGAGGCGACTCTGCCTGTGAAGAAGCCGCATACCTCACGAAGTATGGCAGCAAGGTGCATTTAATTGTTAGATCAGAAAAATTAAGGGCTAGCGCTGCAATGGTAGATAGAGTAAAAGCTAATCCAAAAATAGAAATTCATTGGAACACAAAAGTTGATAAAGCAGATGGTTCTGAATGGCTTGAGAGAATAGAAACTATTAACTCTCAAGAAGGTAAAGGGGAAATCAATATAAAAGGTCTTTTTTACGCGATAGGTCACACACCAAATACGAAGTTTTTGGGCAACAAAATTGACTTAGATAATAAGGGATATATTGCTTGTAAATCAGGAAGACCAGAAACATCTATCGAAGGCATCTTCGCAGCAGGTGATGTTGTTGATTCTGAGTGGAGACAAGGAGTTACCGCTGCAGGAACTGGTTGCATGGCAGCATTAGCTACCGAGAGGTGGCTAGCCGAGAAAAACTTAGCAAAAACTATAGTTAGAGAAACACCCGAACCAGAAAAAAAACTTAATTCATCAGATTTTAATGAAGAAGAAGTTAATGCAGATACTTTTGATTCAAATTCTGAATGGCAAAAAGGCAGTTATGCATTAAGGAAACTTTATCACGAGAGTAAAAAACCCATCTTAGTAATTTTTAGTTCTCCAAGTTGCGGTCCATGTCATGTTTTGAAACCTCAGTTAAAAAGAGTAATCAAAGAACTTGATGGTGCTGTGCTGGGTGTTGAAATAGATATTGATAAAGATCAAGACATCGCAAAACAAGCTGGAATCAACGGGACACCAACAGTTCAACTTTTTAAAGAAAAATTATTAAAAAAACAATGGCAAGGTGTCAAACAAAGAAGTGAGTTTAAAGAAGCGATAAAAAATATTATCTAAAATAACTTTTTACTTATTATTCCTCTTGGGGTTATTTTTATTAGTTGTAGGTCTAGCACCCCCTGCGTTTCTCTCTCTATAAGTTATCCTTCCTCTAGAAAGATCATATGGGCTTATCTCCACTAAAACTTTGTCTCCAGCTAATAATTTAATTCTAAATTTAGTCAATTTACCTGCAGCTCTGCATAAACATTGATGTCCTTCAGGTTGTTCTAGGGTTACCAAATAAAAACCATTTCCCTGCTCTTTTTCAATTACACCTGAAGTTTCAATCATTAATTAATCTTTTACTAAATTAATATTATCAGAAAAAGATTGGCCAAAAAATATTTTAGAAAAATTATATACGTAAAAATTTGAAATTCAATTCAAATTGAAAATTTAATTTCATTAATTATTTGAAGTTGACCATAGTAAAAATTTGCTTTCGCAATTTTTTCAGAATCTTCTAATTGATCAAAAAAAACAAAGCCAAGGCTTTCCCATAATGAAGATCCGCAAACATTATTCAATTCACTTTTTGCTTCTTTTGCAAAATTATCTAGTTTTCGTTCAAGATTTTTAGACTTAGAAACAGACATAGGCAAATACCATTTATATAGTACAAAGATACTACATAAATCTAGAATTGCAATATTAAAAAGGTAATCTCTTTTTTTCTTCAATATTTAGATCTGCTTCCATTTCCTTTAATCTCTTAAGAATTTGTTGATAGTACTCCTTAATATAACTTTCTAGTGATGTCATATCTTCTTTTTTAAGTTCCAATATTTCGTAAGTTTTGCTCATGTCAGCATCCAATGATTCACCACTACTAGTTACTTCAGCAAAAGCCAATCTTTCAGCAACATTCAAAGAATCTTGGAAAAAGGAAACTACTTTTTGAGTAACACTTATTAGGAAGGGGGAAACTCTAAAAATTTTAGCCTTCTTTTCGCTAAATTTTTCACATAGGGATATAACTTCGTTTGAGTCCCACGCCTTAGGACCAACCAATGGCAATGATATTCTATGAGTTTTTGGATTATTAACTGCTGCAACAATAACTTTTGCCATATCTTGGGTGTTCATGTATGCGATTTTGGTTGGAGTTCCACTCATCCATACTGCTTGACTATCTAAAATTGGGATAGCAAATTGACCTATAACTCCTTGCATAAAAGCTGCACATTTGAAGATTGTATAATCTAAAGTAGATCCTTCAAGAAGTTTTTCAGTACAATATTTAATGTCCATTAATGGAACATTTCTAAATTTCTCTGTTAAGAGGATTGAAAGGAATATGACTCTTTTTACGTTTAAAGATTCACAAGCATTAAATAAGTTAAGTTTTCCATCCCAATCTATTTCATAAATACTTTTAGGATCCTCTGGTTTACTAGTAGCAGCATCAATAACAGCTTCGATGTCTTGCAATGCATATTCAATATCAGAAGAATTTAATAAATTACCTTTTGTTAATTCACAACCCCATTCTTGTAGAAAGGAGGCTTTTCTTGGGTTTCTTACAAAGCATCGTACTTCGTGACCATCTTCTATAGCTTGCTTTGCTATTTGTCTCCCAAGTGTCCCTGTTGCTCCTACTAAAAGAATCTTCATATTTAAGATTTACTTAACCTGTAGACAATAACTCAAATTGTAATGTATTCGTGAGAATCAATCTCCCTGAAACTTTAATAACAATGCACCACCAACCAACCCTATTGGTATCAGTATCCAAAAAACTGCTGCAATACTAAAAATTTCTTTAGCCATAGTAAAATTTTATGATTACTATAATTTACATTCAATATACATTTATTTGTTAAAAAAGTAGATAATGCAAATATCTTGAAAATTTTTGATTTATATGAATAATAATTTCAAAGAAAATATGAACTTTCCTAATTACTGGAATTGGAAAGGTTTTAAAATTTGCTGGAGTGTTAGAGGCGAAGAGAATGAAATTCCAATTATCTTTCTCCATGGATTTGGCGCTAGTCGAAAACATTGGAGAAACAATTTAGAATTTTTTGCGAAAAGGAATTGTGCCTCTTATTCTTTGGATTTAATAGGATTTGGGGAATCAGATCAACCTGGGATAAGACAAATAGGAAGATTAAATAATGAGATTTGGTGTAATCAAGTAAGAGACTTTATTGCACAGGTCATAAGACCAAAAAGTTCTGGGAAAGTCATTCTTATTGGCAATTCCCTTGGATCATTAGTTGCTTTAACTTGTGCTGTTTCATTAGAAGACCAAATTGCAACAGTTATTGCATCGGCTTTACCAGATCAAATTCAAGGGAATAAAAAAACCTTAACGAATAAAGATGTTTTTAAAAAATTCAAAGATAGATTCATAAAAATATTTTTTATATTTTTCCCTTTAGAGATTATTTTATTTTTAATAACCAAATTAGGAGTTATCAGACTGGGTCTAAATACTGCTTATTTCAAAAAAGATAATATCAATAGCGAACTTATAGATTTAGTAACAAAACCAGTTTTAAGGAAAACTTCAGCTAGATCATTAAGAGCAATGTGTATTGGAATGTCTTTAAGAGATGAAAAATTACAAACCTCTTATCTTTTAAGTAAACTAAGCTCCTCAAAAAAAGTTCCTTTTCTATTAATTTGGGGAGATAAGGATAATTTCATACCTTTGTTTGTTGGTAAAAAGATTGCAAATTTTCATAGATGGGTAAAATTAAAAATAGTTCCCAATTCAGGGCATTGTATTCATGATGAAGATCCCTCAGTTTTCAATAACATCTCTTATGAATGGATTAGAGATTTAAAAACCCTTTAAAATATGAAACATACACTATCAGTTCTAGTAGAAGACGAATCTGGAGCTTTGAGCAGAATCTCAGGTCTCTTTGCCAGAAGAGGATTCAATATAGACAGTCTCGCAGTAGGGCCAGCAGAATCCAAGGGAATTTCAAGATTAACTATGGTTGTAGAAGGTGACGATGAGACTCTTCAACAAATGACTAAACAACTTAATAAATTATTTAATGTTTTAGGAGTAGTAGATTTTACTAATCTCGCAGCCGTTGAAAGAGAATTGATGTTATTAAAAGTTTCATCGAAAGAAGATACAAGAAGTAATATCTTGGATATTGTTCAGATATTCCGTGCAAAAGTTGTTGACGTTTCAGATATAGCCTTAACACTCGAAGTAGTTGGAGATCCTGGAAAGTTAGTTGCTTTAGAGAAATTACTCGAACCCTACGGCATCCTTGAAATAGCGAGAACTGGCAAGGTAGCCCTTAAACGATCTTCAGGGGTCAATACAGAAATGTTAAAAATAAACAAATATTCTCTAGAAATTTAATTATAAATCTGGACTTCCTTGATATAGTCTTCTTTATCTATTTTTTTTAGTACATCTAATCCTTTAATAATCTTTCCAAAAATTGAATATCTTCCGTCAAGTTCTGGAATCTTATTAGTTACAAAAAAAAATTCAGTAGAAGAAGATTTGTTTTTGCCGCTCTTAACCATTGCGATTGAACCACTTTCAAAAGTATTAACTAATTTCTCAGTCTCAGAAATTTTTTTTATTTGATAACTGTATCTTGGTTTAATTTCTTTTTGAAATTTTATTTCTAAGGGGATTGAAGGACTTGTTTTATTTAGGTTTTGATTTCGATCATTATAAAATGTATTTTTCTGATTAACACCACTATGAACAAATTTTAGTTGAGGATAATTTATTATTTTATAAAATTTTTGATTTTCATAAATATTGTTGTCTACGTTTTCTATAAAATTCGAAACTGTTACTGGGCTGTCTTTACCAAATAATTTCACTTCAAAATCACCTTTTGAAGTCTTAAATAGAGCTACTTTATTATTTTTAATACAACTTAATTCAAGTTTTTGGCAGTAATAATTTGAATCAATATTATTTTTATATACACAAGCTTGAACCAAAAACAAAACCTGTAAAAAAGAAAATGTTTTTAAAAAATATTTTTTTTTTATTTTAAGCCCTCCAAATTAACATCCAAAAATTTAGCCAGACGAGCCCCTTCTTCTTCAACTTGAAGTAGTGGTTTAAGATCGCCTGCTCCGCTTAGAGGGAGAGGTTTTTTTCTACCTTTGAGTACTAATGCAATTCTCCTTCTAGGATTAAATCCCTCACTAATATCCAACTTAACTGATTTAATTTCATCAAAATTTAATTTAACTTCAATATCTTTAAATAATCCTTTTCTTTTTATTTCCACAGATTTTGATGATTTATCAAAATAATTACTCCCTGAACCAAAATTTATGTAAACCAAATACCACAAGTAAAAATTTAATAGATTGGCAATGACTCCGTATGCTCCCATTATGATTCCTTGAGGGATAAACAATAAAGTTGAAGGATTCCCTAAAGGTAATAAATCCCTTCCTGTATAACTAGATATAGAGGCCAAAAGAAAACCAATACCTCCTATAGTTAGCATGCCTCCAATAATATAATTTGAAATTTTTCTTGATCCACCAATTTTTTGTTCGATTTTATCGAAAGACGTGAGGTCTGAATTCATTTTTATCTTTTTTTAGAGCCTAATTCAGATAATTTAACAAACTAAGGGAGTATTCTTACCTAATTTTTAATAAAAAAGTCAGGAAAGCTTTACAAGGCATTTCAGATATACAAATATTTCCCCACATTACTCTCAATCTTTGTTACAGTCACTGCGTATCCCGAAGCTAAAAACGATTTCTCATGACGATCGCAGTTGGTAGCGCCCCACAAAGAGGATGGTTTGATGTCCTTGATGATTGGTTGAAGCGCGACCGCTTTGTATTTATTGGTTGGTCCGGACTACTTCTACTTCCTTGTGCATATCTTGCTATTGGTGGTTGGTTTGTCGGAACAACATTTGTTACCTCTTGGTACACACACGGAGTTGCAAGCTCATACCTTGAAGGTTGTAACTTTTTAACAGCAGCTGTAAGCACCCCTGGTGATGCCATGGGACACAGTCTTCTATTCTTATGGGGTCCTGAAGCCCAAGGTAGTTTTGTAAGATGGCTACAACTTGGTGGTCTTTGGAACTTCGTCGCATTACATGGAGTATTTGGCCTAATTGGTTTTATGCTTCGTCAGTTTGAAATTGCTGGCCTTGTTGGAATTAGACCATACAACGCGTTAGCTTTCTCAGCAGTAATCGCAGTATTCACAAGCATTTTCCTTATTTATCCTTTAGGACAGCATAGTTGGTTCTTCGCACCTTCATTTGGTGTTGCAGCAATCTTCCGTTATATCCTGTTCATTCAAGGTTTTCACAATATCACTTTAAATCCTTTCCACATGATGGGAGTTGCTGGAATTCTTGGTGGTGCTCTACTTTGCGCTATCCATGGAGCTACAGTACAAAATACTCTGTATGAAGATACAAGTATTTATACAGATGGTAAGGTTCAAAGTTCAACATTTAGAGCTTTTGACCCAACACAAGAAGAAGAAACCTATTCAATGATTACAGCGAATAGATTCTGGAGTCAAATCTTCGGTATTGCTTTCTCAAACAAGCGTTTCTTACATTTCTTGATGCTATTTGTACCTGTTATGGGTATGTGGACATCTTCAATTGGCATTGTAGGCTTAGCACTAAACTTAAGAGCTTATGATTTCGTAAGCCAAGAAATCCGTGCAGCAGAAGATCCAGAATTTGAAACTTTCTATACAAAAAATATACTTTTGAACGAAGGTATGCGAGCATGGATGTCTTCTGTGGATCAACCACACGAAAACTTTGTATTCCCTGAGGAGGTTCTTCCACGTGGAAACGCCCTTTAATAATCTATTAAGAGCTCCAAACCAAAGTATTGAGGAAACTGGTTATGCCTGGTATGTAGGCAACGCTAGATTAATCAATTTATCTGGACGTTTATTAGGAGCTCACATTGCTCACTCTGGACTAATAGTCTTTTGGGCGGGAGCAATGATGCTCTTTGAGGTTAATCATTTTACTTTTGATAAACCAATGTGGGAGCAAGGTTTAATCTGTATGCCACACGTTGCAATGTTTGGCTATGGAATAGGCCCCGGTGGTGAAGTTACTGATATCATGCCTTTCTTCCAAGCAGGTGTGGTTCACTTGATAGCTTCTGCTGTTCTTGGTTTTGGTGGTATTTACCATTCATTAGCAGGTCCAGAAAAACTTGAAGAAGATTTTCCATTTTTCTCCACAGATTGGAGAGATAAAAATCAAATGACAAATATCCTTGGATATCATTTGATTGTTCTAGGTATAGGTGCACTAGCATGGTCAGTAAACTGGTGTTTTATTGGCGGTGCATATGACACATGGGCACCTGGTGGTGGTGAAGTTAGACTTGTAAATCCAACTTTAGATCCAAGAGTTATTCTTGGTTATCTATTCAGATCTCCATGGGGAGGGGCTGGTTCTATAATCGGTGTTAACTCCATAGAAGATATTGTTGGTGGACATGTTTATGTGGGTATTACTGCAATTATTGGAGGAATATTCCATATCTTTACTAAACCCTTTGGATGGGCAAGAAGAGCATTCATCTGGAATGGTGAAGGACTATTAAGTTATGCTCTTGGTGGAATTTGTGTAGCAAGTTTTATCGCTTCAACATTCATCTGGTTTAACAACACTGCTTACCCCTCTGAATTTTATGGCCCTACAAATGCTGAAGCTTCACAGGCTCAAAGCTTTACTTTCCTAGTGAGAGATCAAAGAATTGGAGCTAATGTAGGTTCAACAATGGGACCAACAGGTTTAGGTAAGTATCTCATGAGATCTCCTACTGGTGAAATTATATTTGGTGGTGAAACAATGAGATTTTGGGATTTCAGAGGCCCATGGTTAGAGCCTTTAAGAGGACCTAATGGATTAAGCCTTGAGAAAATCCAGAATGATATTCAGCCTTGGCAAGTAAGAAGAGCTGCTGAATATATGACTCATGCTCCTAACGCTTCTATCAACTCTGTTGGTGGAATCATTACAGAGCCTAATGCTGTTAACTTCGTTAACTTAAGACAGTGGTTAGCTGCAGCTCAATTCTTCCTAGGATGGTTTACATTCATCGGTCACCTTTGGCATGCAGGACGTGCTAGAGCAGCCGCTGCTGGTTTCGAAAAAGGAATCGACAGAAAGAGTGAACCAGCTCTAGAAATGCCTGATTTAGATTAACTTCTATCTCAATTTAAAAACCCTATCAAAAGATAGGGTTTTTTTTTGCTCAATTTTACTATCTATATAAATTTTCTCTGAGCCATGGCAGGCTTAAACCCATTACATTACTGAAACAACCCTCTATCTTATCTATATATTTCCCGCCTATACCTTCCAAGGCAAATCCTCCGGCGCAATATAAAGGTTCATTTGTATCTACATAACTCTTGATCTCCCAATCTTCCAACTTAGAAAAATAAACTCTTGAACTTACTGTTTTTTTTATTATTTCAGCAATTTTAAAATTTTTGGAAGTTGAATCAAAATTCCCAATTATTAGAGTATGACCAGTATGTAAAAATCCAAATTCTCCAGACATTTTTTTCCATCTAATAAATGCCTCCTCTTTATTAGATGGTTTTCCATAAGCTTCTCCTTTAAATTCAAAAATTGAATCGCACCCAAGTATTTCCACTGGACCATAATTAAATTCTTCTGGCAATGATATTTTATGAATATTTTCAGATAAACTATTAGCCTTATGAAAAGATAATTCCAAAGCTAATTTGTATATGTTTTTTTCTTTTATTGAAGACTCATCAAAATTACTAGAAATTTGAAGGAACTTTATTTGACAATTTTCAAGTAATTTCTTTCTAGATTGGGAAGCAGAGGCTAGAATTAACACAAATTTTTTACCAAATTATAATTCAATTTACTTAATTAATAAATTTCAAAATTAATATAAATTACTTATGGAGTTAGAAGCAAAATTATATGAAATAAAGAAACCAATAATGGTGCTAGGCACTTCCAGTGGAGCAGGGAAATCTTTAACGGTTACTGCTATTTGCAGGATGCTTAAAAATTTAGGAGAAGAACCAATCCCTTTCAAAGGACAAAATATGAGTAACAACGCTTGGGTTGATTGGGAAGGTGGAGAGATGGCGTATTCACAAGCTCTTCAAGCTTTTGCTTGTGGTATTAATCCCTCTGCGGAGATGAATCCCATTTTATTAAAACCGCAAGGCAATTCTACAAGTGAGGTGATTCACCTTGGCACAAGTAAAGGAATAACTACTGCCAAAAATTACTACAAGGATTGGTTCGCTCCGGGTTGGGAAGTAATAAAAAAAAGTTTAAATTCTATTTATAAAAAAAATCCAAATTGCCGTTTAATTATCGAAGGGGCTGGAAGTCCAGTAGAGATGAATTTAATTCATAGAGATCTTACTAATTTAAAAGTTGCTAAGTATTTAAATGCAAATTGCATTTTGGTTACTGATATTGAAAGGGGGGGCGTATTTGCCCAAATCATTGGGACTCTTGAATTAATGAAACCTGAAGAAAAAAAACTTGTTAAAGGAATAATTATAAATAGATTCAGAGGAGACCTTTCATTATTTGAAGAAGGGAGAAAATGGATCCAGAGAAAAACTCAAATTCCTGTTTTAGGAATAATTCCTTGGCTAAACGATAAATTTCCTCCAGAAGATTCTTTAGATTTGCTTGAAAGAAAATCCCATTTAAATAATCCTGAAATAAAAGTTGGAATTATAAAATTGCCCTCTATTAGCAACTTTTCAGATTTTGATCCTTTAGAAAATGAAGATTCAATAGAAATAGAGTGGGTAATTAAATCTCAAGGTTTAAATCAATTTGACTTTGTGATTATTCCTGGAAGTAAACAAACCATTAAAGATCAACTATTTCTGGAAAAGTCAGGTCTAATTGATGACATCACAGAATATTCAAATAAAGGTAATATTTTCGGAATTTGTGGTGGACTACAAATGTTAGGAACTATAATTGAAGATCCTTTTTTAAAGGAAGGTTCAAAAAATAATTTAGAAAAAAAAATCAGAGGTATTGGATTACTTCCACTAAAAACAACCTTCTTCAAACAAAAAATAACTCGTCAAACTTACTCCAAATCAATATGGCCTTGCTTATCAGAAATAAACGGGTTTGAAATTCATAATGGCATAACAGAATTAGACAAAAGTCAAAAATCTTTAAAAATAATGCCTATTTTTAAAGATTCAGAGCTAGGTTGGTATAGAGAAAACGAAGGCGGAGGAACTATCGCTGGCACATACCTTCACGGTATCTTTGAAAATGATGAATGGAGAGCTCAATATATAAATTTAATAAGAAAGAGAAAAAAATTACCAACAATAGATAAAAAAACAAAATCTTATAAAATCAAGAGAGAATCAATCATTGATAATCTTGCGAATGAGTTTAACAAACATTTAAATATTTCATCATTATTAAATTGAAAAAATCATTCATTAAAATTTCTTGGCCTAATAATATCGAGACATATGCCTATGAAGGAGATGATTGGTTTTCAACTGCAGAAAAAGCAGGCTTAGAAATCCCTACAGGTTGTTTAACAGGAAGTTGCGGAGCTTGTGAAATTGATGTTAACGGAGAAACTGTAAGAGCTTGCATAACAACTATTAAAAGTAAAAAAGAAAAAATATTAAATGTTTCGCTTACAACAGACCCATTTTGGGAAACCTAAGTTGTTAAAAAATTTTTTATATTTAAAAGCGGAGAGGGTGGGATTCGAACCCACGAATAGTTACCTATTAAACGATTTCGAGTCGTTCGCTTTCGACCACTCAGCCACCTCTCCACCTGCTTATAAGTATGCACATAATAAAAAAGAAAATTATGAACTAAAAAAATATCTTAATTTTTAATTCCAACCTGCCTCTTTCATCATTTTTAATGCAAGAGAATTATTTTCTCCCAGTTCATCAACAGTCACTTTATCAGGTATAAATTCTCCGAAATTTTTGACTATTTCATTCTGATTAATTTCTTTCAGAGGATGTTCAAAAGTAGGCGCTGCTAAGCCTTTACTTCCTTCTGGTGAAGCCAAAAATTCAAGTAACTTAATTGCTTCAGATTTATTTGCTGCATATTTTGCAATTCCACCTGCACTAATATTTACATGTGCAGGATTAGGTGTAATAACAGATGTTTTTTTTGCGTATAAGGTATCTCTTCTTCCATTAATACCTCCTAGCATTCTTGCCACATAATAATGATTAACAATACCTACTCCACACTTTTTCTTAGCAACTGCTCTTACTATAGAAATATCGCCTGGGAAAAAAGGTCTAGAAACATTTGATATCATTCCACTTAACCAAGCTTTAGTTTCTAATTCTCCCTTATTAACGATTTGATTGGCTACAAGAGATTGATTATATGGACTCTTTCTATTTCTTAAGCATACTTTACCCTTTAAAGATGGATCAGCTAAATCTGTGTAGTCCTTAATTTTATTTACATCAACAACTTTTGGATTGGCTACCATAACTCTAACTCGTCGAGTTAATGCATACCATTCCTTCCCTGGATCTTTTAATCCTATCGGTACATCTTTTTCTAAAGTTGATGAATTAATACTCTGCAGTAAGCCTGCTTTTGCGGCATTAGTTATTCTTGCTGCATCAACAAGTAAGATTAAATCTGCTTGGGAACTCTTCCCCTCTCTCTTTAATCTCTCAATTAATGAGATCCCTGCAGCTTCAATAAGTCTAACTTTAATTCCTGTTTCTTCTGCAAATTTCTTATAAACCGCTCTATCAGTATTGTAATGTCTACCAGAATAAACTTTTACTTCTCTTTCTATTGAACTTGCAGGTATATTTAAATTAAATAAAAAAGTACAAGATAAAGCTGAATAAAGTAATTTTTTAAAGTTTTGCACTTTTATAAAATAGTATCTATGGTTACTTTATATGTATCTATAGCTTAAGGATTCTAAAAGATATTTTATATACATGAACATGTATCATTTTTTATACTCAATATGAATTATTTAACTCATCAACTTCTCATTCAAGAAGAAATTGAAGCATTTGTTCAAAATTTAAATAAAGCAAAGAATCTTTGGGAAGATGGGAAACTGACTGCTGGGAGCCATGCATCAAAAGTAAAAAATAATCTGCAATTAAATAAAGGATCAGAAATATCTAAGAAACTCTCTCATTTAATCAAAAAGAAACTTCTTTCTAACTCTCTAATAAAAAGTTTTGCCCTACCCAAAACGATACATGGGATTATGTTTACAAAATCACTAAATAATATGCATTATGGAAGGCATATAGATAATCCATTTATGTCATCTGGAAGATCTGATTTGTCTTTTACTATTTCATTAACTGATAAAAATAAATATAACGGAGGAGAGTTAATTATTGAAGAGATGAATTCAGAAAAAGAATTCAAACTAAATGCAGGTGAAATTGTTATTTATCCAAGCACCTATTTGCATTCTGTTAAAGAAATTAAAAATGGAGAAAGGTTAGTATGTGTGGGTTGGATTGAAAGTTATGTAAAATCAATAGAGGAAAGAGAATATTTATTTGATCTTGATGCAGGTGCCAAAGGCTTACTAGCAAAAAATGGACGGTCAGATGAATTGGATCTTATTTTCAAGTCTTATTCAAATCTTCTTAGATTACTTGGTAATTAGGGAATCATTTTATACACTAAAAAGAAAATTGTTTGAAAATTATTTAAAATAAATATATTAACTAAAACTATAAATGCAAAAAAAAAGTTCCATTGCTTTATTCTTAGCAGCAACTAGCGCAATCGCACTATCTACCCCGGTCAAAAGTGGTGAATATGATTTGGGCGGCCTAAAAGAGTGGAATACTGATATGGATATCGACGCAGATTTCGTGCTTGATGCAGAGGCTCAAAAATTAGCTGATGAAGCGGAGAAGTCAAGTATGTGCATTCCTATTGGAGAAGGAGAAAACTGCTGGTAAACCAATAAAAAACTCGATAAATTTTAAGTTATTTTTTAGAAGATTAATAAAAAACGCCCTATTAGGGCGTTTTTATATGAATTAAATTCAAATTAGAATTTAAATGAAGTTTCTAGAATAGCACCTTTGTGATTGTGCTCTTTTTCTCCTGTACTATCTATTCCACCAAAGACAGCAGGAGTAATAGTTACTGAATCATTTAGTTTGTATGAATAATACAATTCAAAAGCTAAAGGATCTCCACCTTGATCTTCCCTACCTCCACTTCCTGCTCTAACTGCATCATCTTCATTCGTTGTAGGTTTACCAAATGCAAAACCAATTTTATCATCTGGCTGGAACATATCTGCCCAGTTAAGCCCCACAAAATAAGCACTAGAATTATCAGTTGACGAAGTCGCATTTTCATACGAAGTTGTATCAAAACCTAGTGAGACTGAAGGTACAAAAGTTCCTACATCATCAGGTCTCCACCATCCTCTTAAACCTACTGAAGTAAAGTTCTCGCATACTTTACCTGACTTACAAGTTCCCCCATGGCCATTGGTGTGGTAATAAGTATCACTCCAACCGTTTGATTTGACATTAAGAAGCGCTGAAACAGAGTAATTTGGTTTTGTATAACCAACCTGAGTAGCCCAACTTGTCTTTGTCTCATCAGTCAAAATCCCAGTATTGTAGTAAGCTGCAGGACTTCCTGTTGTCTGAGAGGTGTTTGATTTAGTACCTACGTTTGTACTGATTGAGAATCCGTTATCTGCCTTATAAGCAACACCAGCTCCTGTATCTGTACTCGCACCGTATGCCTCACCATTACCTCCAAGGGTAAATTGCTTTGTAACCGGCTTATAGATGGAGGGTGTAGCTCCATGCATATAGTAGTTTTCAATTTTTGGACCAACCCAGGCAGTCAAGTTATCACCTACAGGGAATTCGTACCAAATCTTATCTACCTTTAGAGTATCTCCGTTGCTATTACCAGACTTGAGGTATGTACCATAAGTTTTAGTAACTGACCAATCTGAATGATTACCTGTTTTAATTCTTACGTAAAGATTATCATCACCAGTGAAACTTGTATTGAGATTCATCTGATAGGTATACATTCCTGAAATTGCTTCAGACGCAGTTGAGTCGACGTCAGAATAGTTGACTCCACCTAATGTAAAGATAGCCTTACCATCTAATGTTGTAGTATCTGAGAAGCTCCCTGCTTCAAAGTTATTTTGTTTAGCTTCTAATGCATCAACTCGAGCTTTAGTAATTGCTAAATCTTCATTAACTTCGTTAACGAATGTGTTACTGTCTAATCTGTTTAAAGATGATTTATTGCTACTACTGTAGCTATTCATCTCTTTTAAATTGATAATGTCGGAAGCTTGTGCTGCAATTGGAGCTACTAAGCCCACAGCAGTTGAAGCTACCATCATTTGTTGGAAGAGTTTCATTTTACCTCACACGAAAAACACCCATACGAATGGGTATACTTATTGTATCGACGGTAACTTTTTAAGGCAGGGATAAAAGATGCAGGAATGCGTATCAAAAGATACGCTATTCTAATTATTTTTATATCTATTTTCTGTTTGTTAGTAGAGGGAAGTTCATTGACTCTCTTTCTTGTATCCATGTAGATGCGACTTCTCTTGCTAATTTTCGAATCTTCTGAATATATTGAGCCCGATCAGTTACTGATATTACGCCTCTAGCATCAAGCAAATTAAAAGTATGACTACATTTTAAGACATAATCAAGCGCGGGATATGTTAATTTCTTTTCTATCAAAGAAATTGCCTCGGCTTGATAAATTTCAAATAATTTCCTGAGATTTTCAGGATTAGATTCAGTGAAATTATATGAGCATTGACCTTTTTCAAATTGAAGCCAAATATCACTATATTTCAGATTCTTGTTCCAGTTTAAATCCCAAATACTTTCCTTATCTTGTAAAAACATTGCAATTCTCTCTAAACCATATGTAATTTCAATTGGTATAGGTTGACAATCAATGCCACCGCATTGTTGAAAATAAGTAAACTGAGTAACTTCCATTCCGTCTAGCCATACTTCCCAACCTACTCCCCAAGCACCAAGAGTTGGTGACTCCCAATTATCCTCAACAAATCGTATATCATGATTTTTAGGTTCTATTCCAAGAGATTCCAGAGATTTTAAATATTTTTCTTGAATCCCATCTGGGGAAGGCTTAATAATTAATTGATATTGAAAATAATGTTGTGCACGATTAGGATTATCCCCAAATCTTCCGTCTGTGGGTCTTCTACATGGTTCAGCATATGCAACAGACCAAGGCTCCGGTCCAATGGCTCTCAAAAAAGTATGAGGATTCATTGTGCCAGCACCCTTTTCCGTATCGTAAGGCTGCATAATCAAACAACCTTCTTTGGACCAAAAATTATTTAGATTTTGAATTATATCCTGAAAAAACATTAACTTTTAGACATTGGAGAAATTTAGATCAATACCAGTAAATATAATAACAAAGCTTTAAACATAAAATATTTTCAAATCTAAGTTCTGAAAAGCATTATCTGAAAGGACGAGATTATAAAATAATTCTAGGATAAAACATAAATTAGAAATTAATTATGAAAAAAATCCAAAGGTAATGGACCAAAAGTATTAGATTCTTGAGCATTTTCATCATATTGACAAGTTATTAAAATTCCTTCTCCCAGACCATCTTCAGATCTAACAAAAACATTACCAGTTTTTTGATTACCTTTCAAAAAAACGCTTCCATCAGCATGGAGCGAATCTAAATTATCAAATTTTATTGAAGAATATTTTTTAGAAATTGATTTTAATGTTTCAATAGCCCTCGTATCAGAAGGTGCCATTATTCCTATTGTTATCCAATCGGCATTATAAATATAAGTTTCTAGTTCCTCTAATATTTTTTTTACTTGATTATCACTTAATAGAGGAGCACTTCTAAGACTGTTTAAATCAACTAATTTTTTTATTTCCACTAAATCAATACCAAATATAATAAGTATTAACCAAAGGTTCTTCCATTCCAAGCCCACATTGAAGCAGGCACATCCTCGAAAGAAATATAAATCCTATCTATTGGAATTCCCATTTTCTCGCACACAAAATTAGATATTGGCTTAGACATTTCTGAAGGATTTAAGGAGCCTATTGACTTAATCTCTAAAAAGCAACAAGGGCTTTCATCATCAAAATACATTTCGAAATTATCACTTAATTTAGCCATAACAAATCTTTTTGATTTATTTGTTAAAGACGAAACTAATAATGAGATTTCTTCAAGAAATTTATTCTTATTCTCTATTTTTACTGAAGTAGTAACGTTAATATAAGGCATATTTATGCAGCTAAGTTATCTTTTTGAAAACCATTTTTTAGATTAATAGTTTGATTTTTCAAAACTTTTTTTGATGAAAGATATGTCATATCGTATTGACTTATTCCATTTTTATAAGGATTGAAAAGGGCATTTTTTGATCTACTTTTTTTGCTCCTTTTGAATTCAATCATTTTTAACAAAATTATTATTTATTAATTTAACTTTTTTTAAATATATGTCTAGCTTTTTTAAAAATCTTTCATTAATAAAATCTAATATATATTTCTTAATCACAATATGAATATCTATTTACTAAATTTAAAATACATCACATTTTAATCGTTTTGGAAGTTTTAAATAATTATCAAAGAAAAAAACTTGACGAGAGTAATGATGAAGAATTTTATTCTGACCCAAAATTTGTTTACCATTTAGACTCAAACTTCAGGCAATATCTATCAAATCTTTATAAAAAAGAAATTTCAAATTATTCAACAGTTTTAGATTTAATGTCCAGTTGGGATAGTTATTTACCTGAAGAGAAAAAGTATAAAAAGGTTATTGGACATGGATTAAACAAACAAGAACTTGAGAAAAATAAAATTTTTGATACTTATTGGATACAAAATTTCAATTTAAATCAAGTAATCCCTTTAGGCGATGAAAGTGTTGATTATTGTTTAATGGTCGCAGCTTGGCAATATTTACAATATCCAGAAAATTTAACTAGAGAAATTGCAAGAATTTTGAGTCGTCATGGCAAGATAATTATTGCTTTTTCAAACAGAGCATTTTGGCATAAGGCTCCAATCATATGGACTACCTCTACTGAGGAAGAAAGAGTCAAATATGTAAGAAAAGTATTAATCTCAAATGGATTTCATGAGCCAGAAATTATTAAAAAGTTTAATGAACCAAGACTTAAAATCTTGAATTTTTTAAATAAAGATCCATTTTATTGTTTAATCGCAAATAAAGAGTAAATAATTTATTTTTTCAAGCTGGATACTAAATCTTTTAAAAAATAACCAACTATGATTCATAGCCATACTTTTATATTTTTACTAATATTGGGTAGTTAAAATTATTCATATGGGTTCTAAAAGAGAAAAATATCCTGAAAAATGTCCTTGGGATCTTGGACCTAATCAACATTTAGCCAAAGAAGAGAACTGGACTTTAAGATTAGGAGAAGCAAATGTATGTTTTAGCAAAAATAAATTAGATAATAATTATTTTCATGTAATTAGCAATGAAAATGAAGAACAAATTTTAGCTTTTAGAGCAAGACTTCTATATCAAAAACTACTAGATAAAGGTTTTAGGTTGGTTGAATAAGAACCTAGTTTAATAAACACAAATCCTCGAAAACAAACTTTTGCATTTCTTCTTCTTGATTTTGGTTTAGGTATTTTATTGTTCTGGAATTTAAGAGCCAATAATTCTTTTCCCCTATATTTATAAATTCATCCTCATATTCTAATTTTTGTGATTTCGCCTTAAGTGTATCTGGATCAATTGATTGACTACTATATTTTTTACTGAGGGCTCCAATCCCGGTATGTAAAAATTCTTCAACAAAAATCTCAATTATTGTTCCATGAATTTTTCTATACACCATATTAATACAGTCATTTTTAACTCTATATTTATCACCTTGATTCTTACCTGAAACACTCATTTCAATTCCACTTTCAGAATTTTTGACTAAATTAAAATTATTATCTGAGTGAATAGATTTAAATTCCCTCTTTACTCTATGTATAGATACCTCAAATAACTGAGAGGAAATACTTTTAACAATTTTCTCATCTTCAATTTTTTGAATATTTGGTTTAAAGTCTTTACCTAATAAAAATTCGCCTTCATAGATATTTTTATTAACAAAAAAAATACATTTACCTTCGTAACCTTTAAATTCGTTATTCCACGTGTATCTATTTTCATAAGCCTTTCGAAAAATCTCTTTACAATTAATTTCTCTTGGATTCACCATTAATTTATTTGATTCGTAAAATTATTCTACAAAAAAAAACCTCCCTAATAGAGGAGAGGTTTTTTATTAGATTGAACTAGTTTTGAGTAATTTTTGTATTTTCAATATTGTCAAATGCTTGACCAATTTTCTTGAAGTCAAATCCCATTGCTCTTAATGCATGCCAAAGATGACCTTGTAAGAAAAAGAATCCCAAATAAAAATGAGTATTAGCAAGCCAAGCTCTTGAACTGTATGCTCCTGAACCTAAATCAACCGTATCAGTAAAATAAGGAGCAAATTCAAATTGAAGCTTTAAAGGTTCTCCATATAGATCAACTGGATAAATGGTTGTATTTGAAGCACACCAAAAAGCAGCAACAAAAGCCATATAAGCTACACCAACTACTGAGTAGGACAAAATAGCTTCAGCGCCAAGTAATCCTTTTCCTTTAAATTCTGTATATTCTCCAAATTGTTTTGTACAAATATGGAAAACTCCTCCAATTATTTCAAGGAAAGCTAAGAAAGCGTGTCCTCCCATAACATCTTCAAGACTATCTATTTTTAAAAAATCAAATTGATGATTCCAAATAGCTGCAATATCTAAGTTGTAAACAACTTGTCTTGTAGATCCAATCGCAGGATCGTAAATTCCATGGATACGGGCCCATTCGACGAACATTATTGCTCCAAGGCCAAGAAATATCAAATGATGACCAAGAATAAAAGTTAATTTATCTGGATCATCCCACTCAAAATCAAATTTTTGTGGCTTACTATCCACTGGATAGTCCCCGAGATCGCCTGCAAATTTATTGGAATGTAATAATCCTCCAGCACCTAACACTGCTGAGAAAATTAGATGTAATGTACAAATTACAACAATTCCATATGGTTCAGTAATAACACCATTTTCAATACCGCCAATTCCAATACCCGCGAGGTGAGGCAAAACAATTGCTTTCTGTGCACCCATTGGAATACTGGCGTCATATCGAGCCAATTCAAATAATCCAAAAGCTCCTGCCCAGAACATCATTAATCCTGCGTGGGCAGCATGAGCTGCTATGAATTTACCTGAACGGCCTACAACACCAGAATTCCCTGCGTACCAGTCATAGGTGACATCAGATTTTCCGTAAGTTTGTAACACTTGATTTAAGTAAACAGCAAATTGAGCTTATTGCTAATCAGTATGTTTTTTTACATGTTCTTTACAGATTTAATTACTTATGTAAAAAAAACATATTTTGAGAGAACAAATGTTACAAATTAGAAAGTAATATCTTTGAAATCTTAAGCCAACGAGGGGATTTCAGCTTTTAATTGCATGGCCCAAGACTCAAGACGTTTATCGGTTAAATCAGATTCACTATCCTCATCAAGAGGTAATCCACAAAAGCTCTCTCCTATAACACTTTTAGACTCATCAAATGTATAAGAAGATTTATCTACGTAACCGACCATTTCGGCTCCTGCTTTAGTGAAGTAGCTATGAAGTTCTTCCATTGCATCACAATAGTTTTCTGTATAGGTAGAAGAATCTCCTAACCCAAAAATTGCAACTTTTTTCCCTGATAAACTTAGTTCACCAATATCCTCTAAGATTGAATCCCATGCAGTCCCAGATCTTTCTTCATCGGCACCAGTATTCCAAGTAGGAATCCCGCAGATAATTCCATCAAGACCTTCAAATTCTGAAAGATCATCAACATCAGATACATCTTTAGGTGCTTCTGCTGAAGAGATAAAGTTGTGAAGACGATCAGCTACATCTTCAGTTTTTCCAGTTGTTGTTGCGTAATAAATTCCTACAGTCATAACTTCAAAATGTTTACATTAAGATAATAAAATCTAAAAACGTTAAATTAATTTCTTTAAAAACTTTTTCAAGTAAAATTTTATACTAATCAACGTAAGAAAAATTTTTTTGAGAATAACTCTATAAAACATTTAAAACATCGTGACTGACAATTTGCAAAATAATATCAAAAATCTCGTTGAAGAATTTAATTTTAATGGGCAGAAAGATTTTAAATTAATTGTTTTATTTGGTTTATTAGGAGATTTTGATAGCTTTGAATATGCCATTAATTTGAAAAGTTTTACCGATAATCATCAAGATAAAAATTTAGATATTTTTGCGATTGCTATTGGAAACAAAAATGGAAAAGAAAAATTCTGTAATTTTACTGGCTTTAGTGCAGAAAATTTAATAGTCGTCTCTGATAATCAAATTCACAATAACCTTAAAGTCTCAAGAGGATTAGATATAGGCTTAGGAGGTTGGGTCAATATGCTTTTAATGTTATCTGGAATAAATTCTTTTAAAACAATCAAAGAAGTTATTAGAGGTTATGTAGGTGACCGTAAAGCAAATCAAATCTATTCAGAATTTGACAAAATTGAAGTTTTAAGATTTTTGAAAATCTCAGGTAATTCTTTTAGTAAGGTTTTCGGGTATGGTTATTTGAGACCATTTGAATTAGCAACATTTAGATTAAATAATATGAATGAAATAATCCAAAATTGGAGCGATTATATTCTTAATGAAGAATACCTTCCACAAAGGGGGGCTTCTTTTTTGCTGAACAATCAAAATCAAGTTATTTACAAATTCTTTTCAACTGATGTGCTTGGATATTCATCAAACATGAGAGATCCCTTAGGATTTTTATCTGATTTAATTAAAAAATAGTTCTTGAAATTTTTTTATGAATGAAGATATATTTGGATATTTTGCAGCGATTTTAACAACCGCGGCATTTCTACCTCAATTGATAAAAACTTTAAAAACAAAAAAGGCCGATGATGTATCTTTGACAACATTAATAATGTTTATTATCGGAGTTTTATCTTGGATAATTTACGGTTACGAAATTTCGTCTATACCAATATTAATTGCAAATGTAATTACCCTACTATTAAATCTATTGATATTAATCTCAAAAATATATTTTCAAAAAACTTAAATAAGTAAAATATTACTCTAAAAGTTATAAATTTAAGATTTTTTGCTTAAATATTGATTAAGATAAAACAAAAAATTACTGATCTTGAAAACTTCAAAATGCTGGGTCTGGTTTAAAGGTAGTTTGAACAATAGTGGGTTTTGGAAAGAGGGCTTTACTTGTACTTTTGATGAGAAGCCTGGTGTTTTAATAGAAAGTCCTGCTTACGTCACATGTAGAGTCCCAACTTGGAGAGTTTTGACTAAAGAACCAGAAGACTTATACAAATCCCCTTTAATTCCTGATAAAGCAATATGGAAAATTATTTAATTTATCCATTTATAAAAACTTTTTGACTGTGCTACGGCGAGTTAATATTGCTTTATTAAATATTTAATTAATACCATCTACTCTCTTTTTATAAACATTATACCTTTTTTAATTTTTGGTTTTCTTATTGGGAAAAAGAATCCAAAGATATCTAGCTATATTGCAAGACCTCTAATAAGATTTGGAATCCCTTTAAGTGTAATGGGTGTTTTATTAAAGGAGGGTATAGATATAAACCTTATTAAAAGTGCATTTTTAGCATTCTCATTAATTGGATTTTTAATAGTTTTAATAAATATATTCCCAATATTTAAAAATAGGCTTTCAAGTCATACTTTGCAGATGGCAGGCTTAATAGGTAATACTTCATTCCTAGGAATACCAATTGCAATAGCTCTTCTACCCTCTACCACTATTAATTTTACTATCGGATTTGACTTAGGAACAACACTATTTGCTTGGATATTTGGACCTTTTTTTCTTCAAAGCAAATCTAAAAACAAGAACATCCCAAAGATCGAAGGCTTACTAAACGCATTGATAAATAGTCCTGCATCAAGGGGGATCATTGGAGTACTTTTAGTATATCTTTTTAATCTAAATGAGGTATTAGGTAATTACCTTTGGATACCTGCAAGAATAGTCATAGCTTTAGCAATAATAATTGTCGGGACAAGGCTTGGAATAATAACAAATCAAAAGGGTAGATTTTTTGATCTTAATGAAGAAATTAAATTCTCAATTTTATTAAAATTATTTATTCTTCCTTTAATTGTTTTTTTTATAAGCAAATTTTTAAATTTTGATTTCTACCAATCATCAGCACTAATACTTCAGGCAGGAACTCCAACAGCGATTTCTACCATTTTAATGGCAGAGGCTTATGACGTGAAACAAAAAATCGCTTCAAAAATTCTTTTTACTACAACCCTAATTTCAATACTTACAATTCCTCTTTTAAAAATTCTTATGAATGTGTTTAAATAAATCTTCTACCAAAAAGCATGATTGATGAATATTGTAAAGATAATATCCTGATAACTACATAATGTCTTAAGATTTAGATTATGAAGTCAGCGAACCCTGAAAATGAATACATCCCTTTAGATCTCAGGATTTCCGTGAGAAGAGATACTCTAAGGCTAATCTCAGAGATGGCTCAAGATATGGGAATAAGCATTAATGAAGTTTTTAGTTTTTTAGCCGAAGATTCCGTAATCGATCTTGAATTACTTGAAGATTTGAATGAAATTGAAATCCCAAATGAGTGCAGTATTGATGATCTTAAAAAAGCTCTTCTTAAAAGGAAGCTTTGTTAAAATTTCTCAACTTTTCTATTTTTCCAGTTAGCTTTATAACCACTATTAATTAAAAATTCCGAATATTTGTTCAAATCACTTTTCTGAATTCGCCATAAATTATAAATCCCATATTCACCCAATTTTTGATGATTAATATTTGACCAGTGTTGTTCGTGAGCAGAGTATTCGTCTATCACTAACAATAAAGATTTGTATTCATAATCAGGTTGGTCCTCATAATTTTCTCTTCTATCATTATTTAGCCTATCTGAAAGATTAATTAATCCCTCTTTTGTATTTGGTTCATAAAAAACTATTTGCCCTGAATAATAATGTAAGGATGGTTTTCTTATCCCTATCATCGCTAAAGTTTCATTTCCCTCCCTAATATCTGAAATCAATCTTGAGATATTCCTCAAAGGTAATTGCCTAGAAGTATCTGCTAATTTTCTTATTGGTGGCATCAAGAGAGACTGGCCTATTAAAAGTGAAATTTGAAGATAAAGAAATATATTGTTGGATTTAAAAGAAAATAAAATTATTGCAAGTAGTGTAAATGAAGAGAAGAACAATTTTGCTTTAAAAATTATCCCAGAACTTATTAATTCAGATCCAAGATTAGGCATCTCAGGATCATTTATTGAACTTAACCAAATATTTGAGAAAAAGAATGCTGTTGAGAGACCAAACAAAATTAAAATATTAAAAATCCATAAATATGAATAACTTTTATTTGATTTTTTTAAGCTTATAAAGCTATTACTAATTAAGATTGATGCTGCTGGAATTGCTGGCAACCAATAGCTTGGAAGTTTCGTAGCAGAAATACTAAAGAAAATTAAAACTGATAAAAACCAACATAAGGAATATGTATGAAGAGTTTCAGAGACATCGCAAATATCTTTTGAACTTTTCAAGAAATCCTTAATGGTTTTAAATATCCCGTAATACAAAAAAGGGGTAAATGGTAATGAAGCAAATATCATTATGTATAGAAAAAACCAAAGTGGTTCTGCATGATTATTTACAACCGAAGTATATCTTTGAAAGTTATGATAACCAAAAAAATTGTCCCAAAAAGGCTTTCCCTCCTTTATGAGCTCTAAGACGTACCATGGAAGACTTAACAATATCGTTATCAAAAAACCTTTCTTAGGATTTATCTTATGGAGCAAAGTTTTCCAATCATTCTGAATAATTAAGAATGATGTAATAGTTAATGCTGCTAAAACGAATGCGACTGGTCCTTTAGATAAAATTGCAAATCCTAAAAAAACCCACGCTGAAATGCATTGATCCTTATTTTCACTTACCATTCTTCTCCAGAACAACAGCAGGCTAATCCCTAAGGTACCAGTTAAAAGAGCATCACTCACAGCAGCTCTACTCCAGATAATTATGAATGGAGACAAGGCAAATCCTAATGATGCAACTATGGGAGTAAAGAATTGCCTATCACCCCTCTGTGGCCAACAAAACAAAGTATCTCCAATCATCAACATTAACAATAATGAGCCCAAAGCTGAAGGAAGTCTTGCTGATATTGTCCCCAAATTATCCCAAATTTCGTTTTTCGGTAATGAGTAAAAAAAACCCATTAGCCAATAAATTAGTGGAGGCTTATCAAAACGTAGAATTCCATTGACTTTTGGAGTTAACCAATCACCAGATTTACTCATTGCACGCCCAGCAGCCGCAAATAAAGGAGGAGTCTCATCCACCAGTCCAGTAATGCCTAAATCTAAGATAAATATAATGATTCCACAAATCAAAACTATCAGTAAGGTTATAAGCCTTTTTTTTGATTTAAGAAGAATCATTTAATATTATTTTTTATTTATAATCCTGCATTACCTTATTAAGCCAGTTCACAACCTTATTAGCAAATATATCGGTGGAGGCATTCTTTTCTACCCATTCTCTACATTTCTTACGCTTTATTTTTTCAATAATTTCTACATAGGAAAGCATATTTTTTTTATCATCAGGCTCAGCAAGATACCCAGTTTTCCCATGCTGAATAATTTCACTAGGTCCTCCCCTTTTATAAGCTATGACTGGCACCCCGCATGCTAAAGCTTCAACAACTACGTTCCCATAAGCTTCATTCCATTTCGGGGTATTTAGCAACACCCTACATTTACCAAGTTCTTTTTGTAATTCATTGGTTGATAAAAAACCCATCCAATCTATAGTCCCTGAAGGAAAAGATTTTTCTATCTTTGAGGCATAGGTCTCATCTTCTTTAACTCCCCAAACTTTTAGTTGTTCACCAAGTTCATTTGCAACATAAACAGCATCCTCTAAACCTTTCTCCGGGGCTACTCTCCCAACCCACCCCAATGGTCCCTTAACTGATTCTTGAAAAGTATAGTTATTTAATTTAAAGCCATTTCCAATAATTATTGGTTTTTTTATAAATGGATAATCATCAGCTTGTATTTTTGAATGAAAAGCAAAATTGTTTGGATGTTTAGCATATACCTTTGAGATTAAATTTCTAATTACTGAACTCTCAGAACCCATACTAATAATGTGTGCGATAGGAATCTCTACATTTAAAGTCATCCAAATAGGCAGCCAATCATAAGACATATTCAACAATACATCTGATTGCTTAGCAATATCTATTGCCTTTTCAAGCATGCCTGCTAGAAGAGAATTGTCTGGGATAGTTACAGGAGAATTGTAATTTTGATGCTGCCAACTAATTTGATCTTTACCTTCTACAAAATGTACTTTTGCCTTTTCATTGCTTTTATGTAATTTTGAATTTCTTGGAGCTATCACATCTACCGAATGACCTAAAGAAAGCAATCCTGAAACTAAGGAGTTCAAAGTTAATTCAACTCCTCCACCTTTGCCACTTCCGAGGAAACCTAATGGAGTACTTATTAAAACTATGCGCATTATCTAGACTTTTTACACAAAGAAAATAATTAAATAGAATTATCAATAAATTTATTTTCCCATAAAGCTCTTCTCTGGCTAACAAAAAATACCGAAATAAGAACAAAAACTACCCCTATCCATTGAACAACAGTAAGTCTTTCATCCAACCAAATACCTCCACTAAGAAGTGCAAATACAGGAGTTAAAAATGCAAGAGTACTAAATCCAGTTATTTCCTTATTATTAGCAAAATAGAAAAACAAACCATAAGCTATTGCTCCTCCGAAAATACTTGCAAATGACATCAGTCCCCAATCAAATATTGACCAATCTGGAATTATTTGAAAATTTGATTGTAAGCAATGCTTAATAATAAGTGGTACACTCCCTATCACCATGTGCCATCCTGTAACTGCAACTGGATCACTTTTTGTACAGGTGAATCTAATTAAAATAGTTCCTAGTGCCATAGCTAGAGAAGCTGCAAGCATCCAGAGCTCTCCAAAGTTAAAAGCCACATCAGTTATTGCCTCATCAGACATCAACCACCAATTTCCAAGAAATTCTTGCGGGATACCTAAGAATATTATTCCTCCCAAACCAAAAAGTAAGCCTAACCATCCTATTGGATTAATTAAATTTCCAAAAATTGCCCTCGCTAATATAGCTACCAAAAGGGGCTGAGAATCAATCAATACAGACCCTAGACCTGCTCCAGTTTTTTCTATACCATAAGTTAAAAACAACTGAAAAAAAGTTGCGTCGACAATTGTAAAAACAAAAAACCACTTCAAATCGCACTTATAAATTTTTAGATCTCTTTTAAACAAATATGTTGTAATTAGAACAAGAATTCCTGCAGGAAGTAATCTTAAAGAAGCCACAAACTCTGGTCCAGCACTTGATACTAAGGGAGTCATAGCCGCCATTGAAGTTCCCCAAAGTGCAAAAGGGAGTATCATTAAAAACCAATTTAAGATTGAATTCATTAAGTCTGCTGATAATCTTTTTAAAGTAGTTTTATGAATTTACTTTAAAAGAATGATTTGGCCTTTTAGACGAAAGTCAAAAAAAAGAATGGCTCGTATTGTAATTGATGAGCCTATTACAAGTTCAACAAGGATTTCTGTCCTTAAAGCACTTAAACAAATTGAGGATAGAGAATTTCCTGCTTTAATCGTGAGAATTGATTCGCCAGGAGGTACTGTTGGTGATAGCCAAGAAATATACTCTGCTATTAAAAGACTAAAAGGAAAAGGATGTAAAGTCATTGCTAGTTTTGGAAATATATCAGCATCTGGAGGAGTTTACATTGGTGTTGCATCTGACAAAATAGTTGCGAATCCAGGTACAATCACAGGATCAATTGGTGTCATTATAAGGGGAAATAATTTATCTGAATTGTTAGACAAAGTCGGAATAAAATTCGAGACTGTCAAAAGTGGTGTATTCAAAGATATACTTTCTCCAGATAAAGCTTTAAGTGAGGAAGGTAGAAAACTCCTTCAAGGTTTAATAGATGAAAGCTACAAACAATTTACTGAAGCTGTTGCTGAAGGAAGAAATTTACCCATTGAAGAAGTAAAAAAGTTTGCCGATGGAAGAATTTTCACTGGGACCCAAGCAAAAGAATTAGGGCTTATTGATGAAGTTGGAGATGAATTTGTGGCGAGGGAACTTGCATCAAAAATGGTCAATATTGATCCTAAAATTCAGCCGTTAACATTTGGGAAGAAAAAAAAGAAAATACTTGGGCTAATTCCTGGAAGTAAAATTATTGAAAAAGTTTTTAATATTATCTCCTTTGAGATTGACTCATCTAATAAAATACTCTGGTTATATAAGCCCTAAATCAATCAACAGTTATAAAAATGAAAGGTGATTATAAGATTACATTTATTCGAGGAGCTACAACAGCATCTGGCAATTCCGTTGAGGAAATAGAGGATGCAGTAGTGGAGTTAATAGATGAATTAATTTCACGTAATTCTCTGATTAAGTCGAACTTATTATCCATTATATTTACTACTACAAAAGATTTGGATGCATGTTTCCCTGCTTCAATCGCGAGAAAATGTAATGGACTTAATTCAGTGGCTTTTTTAGACTGTCAACAAATGCACGTATCAAATGATATTAATTTTTGTATAAGAATAATGGCTCAAGTTTTTATGCCGCCAAATAATTCGGTAAAGCATCCTTATTTAAGAGGTGCTGCCAAATTAAGGACAGATAGATGTTAACCTTAGTTAAACTAACTTCCTTTTTTATAAGTTTGGATAGCCCGAATTAATCCTAAAAAAATTTTACTTAAATGTTAAAAAACACAAAGAAACTTGCTTTAAATTTTAAAATTTTAAGTTTTTTTCTTATACCCTCTATTTTAGTTTCGATTCCATTCTTTAGTAAGATCCAAGACGCTAAAGCAGGTTTGGAATTTCAATGGGACCAGAACTCCGGGATCAGACGATTAAGGTGGTTTCAAAAAGAAAACAAAAAAAGACTTAGAAATAAGATTTATTTTTTCTTAAGGCCAAGAGATAGAAACTCTGAACTATTAAGAATAAATTTAGCCATCCCCGAAACCTTTAAAGTCAAGTTAAATACAGAAAAAATAAGTTTTTGTAATGTAAGGATAGGAGGTTTTGAAAGTAGAACAAAATGTCTAGAGGATATTCCTGCTGATATCGAAATTAATACTGATGAAGCAGGGTTAAGATCAGTGGATATTTATCCTTATAAACCAATTCCCACTAATAAAAAGAGTTATGCAATTGTTTTAAAAGTTTTTAATCCAAGAAGATCAGGACTTTATCAATTTCATTTATATGGTCAGCCTAAAGGAAATACAGGTTTAAGTTATTTAGGATCCTCGACTATTGTGATCGATTAAATGATAAATTAATTATGGATAATTAAAAAAATGACTAAAAGAACTTTTGGCGGAACTTCAAGAAAAAGAAAACGTGTATCTGGTTTTAGAGTAAGAATGCGTTCTCATACTGGTAGAAGAGTTATTAAAAGCAGAAGGCAAAAGGGAAGAGAAAGAATAGCTGTTTAACTTTATCTATAATGGCCCTACCTAAAGAAATGCGTTTAAAAGGTCATAGGGCTTTTAATTATATCCATAAAAATTCCATAAAATATCATGGAAAATTAATGACTTTTAAAGTAGCAAAATCAAATCCCGAAATTCTCTTATCCCATAAATTGGCAAATACCCCAGACAATTTGAGGATAGCAATTGCCATAAGTAAAAAAGTTTCAAAAAAAGCTGTAAATAGAAATAAAATTAGAAGAATGCTTCAAGAGTGGTTGTTAACAAACATTCAAAAAATTAATAGCCACAAACCTTATTGGTTACTTGTTAACCTTAAATTTGGGAATTTCTGCAATGATAAAAATAGACTTTTGGAGGAATTTCAAAACTTAATGTCCAAATCTCATCTAATCAAATGATAAACATTAATGAAGTAACCTTTTACGAAGGTGGTCCCGCAAAAAGTGATTTAATAATAAACCTTTTAGCAGGATTTACTATTCTTGGTTTACCATTTACATTTGCTGCAATAGTTAGAGCATTGTGGTTAAGGTATAAAATCACAAATAAGAGAATCACAATTGATGGGGGATGGTTTGGTAAAAATAAATCACAGGTTTCATTAAGTAAAATTGAAGAGATCAGATCTATTCCAAGAGGATTTGGATCATACGGCGATATGGTTCTGATCCTTGATGACGGATCAAAAGTTGAAATGAAATCATTACCTCTATTCAGAGAAAAGCAAAAATTTATTGAAGAAAATATAATTAAAAAATCAGAAACTTCAAATCTCAACGAGGTAACTGGGTTTGCTACTAAATCCTAAATAAATTAATTACAAAAAACTTATTTTCCTGTAAGATAAATGACTAGTAAATTCAAAATCTTTTTAATATCGTGATAGGGTTCATTTCAGAAAAACTACTTATCCCTATTCTAGATTTTTTCTACGGTTTAGTCCCAAGTTATGGATTAGCAATTGTTGCATTAACGGTAGTAATAAGAATTGCGCTTTTCCCTTTAAGCGCAGGCTCAATACGAAGTGCAAGACGAATGAAGATTGCCCAGCCAGTAATGCAAAAGAGGCAAGCGGAAATAAAATCTAAGTTCTCAGGAGATCCAAAGAAACAACAAGAAGAATTAGGTAAATTAATGAATGAGTTCGGCAGTCCTCTTGCGGGTTGTCTTCCACTTATTGTTCAAATGCCTGTGCTTTTTGCATTATTTGCAACTTTAAGAGGTTCTCCATTCGCAGACGTTCCTTACAACATTAATCTAAAGGTCGTTCCACAAGATCAAATTGCGGCTATTGATCCAAAGCCCTACAAATCTCCAAGACACTCTATATTCATTACAGAAAAATCTCATTTTCCTGTGATAGCAACAATTCCTAATGGGACAAAATTAGGAACAGAAGAATCAATAAAAATTAATTTACAAACAACAAATGGCAACAGCTATTCGGATGTTTTATCTAAGTACGACAATGGCTCTAAGTTCCTACCCACTTGGACAGTTTCAAAGGGATCTGAAAATTTAAAAGTTTCTCAAGACGGAACAGTAACTGCCATTAAACCAGGTGACGCTACAATCGAAGCTAAAATTCCTGGTCTTGCTGCTAAAAGTGGTTTTCTCTTTATTAAAGCGCTTGGTCAAGTTGGATTTTATGTAGATGGTTCTATTAATTGGGATATTGCTGCGCTAGTTGGGGCTTTTGGATTAACCCTACTACTATCTCAAGTTTTATCCAGTCAGGGAATGCCTGCCAATCCTCAACAATCAACTGCCAACAAAATTACTCCAGTTATGATTACTGGAATGTTTCTTTTCTTCCCACTTCCAGCAGGAGTATTACTATATATGGTTGTTGCTAATATTTTTCAGGCATTTCAGACCTTCCTTCTCAACAAAGAGGCTCTTCCTGAGAATTTACAGAAAATTTTGGATCAACAACTATTAGGAAAAAATGAAGCAATAACAACAGCTGCTTCAACTATCTCAGAGAAAAGATTGCCTTTTGAACCTAATAGCAAGAAATAGACTTAATCCTAACTAATGAATTCTTGGTGTAAAAATTTAGAATTGCTCATAAAATCAAGAACTTCATTAATCTGGATAAGGAATAAAGAGGAGGAAAGATTAGAAAATATTCTCAATTATTCATGTGAAAAATTAAATATAAAAAGATTTGTTTCCTGGGATTGCGTTAGCGGTATTAAAGGATTGGTAAATGAAAAAGGTAAATTTCAAAATAACCCATTAGGAGTGCTTAATTGGCTTAAAGAACAAAGTTCTGAATTATCAACAATATTATTAGTTAAAGATTTTCATAAATTTTATGATGATCCATCTATAAATAGAACTATTAAAGGACTATCTTCCTCGCTTAAGGAAACAAATCATAATTTAGTATTCAGTTCACATATATTTCCATCATCAGAAGAACTTGATGAATTAATGACAATTATCAACTTACCTTTACCTGATCAGAAAGAGTTAAAAAATCTAATAAAAAAAATTGCTGCAAATACCAACTCAAAACTTAATGAACAAGACTTAAACGAACTCTCTTTGGCTTCAAGCGGATTAACAGAAATAAAAGTGAAACAAGTTACAGCGAAAGCACTTGCTCAAAGAGGGAAAATTAGTAAAGAGGATATCAAAGATATTCTTGAGGAGAAAAAACAAGTAATTGCAAGAAGTGAAATATTAGAATTTTTTGAATCCAAATCATGTCAAGATGATATAGGTGGTCTAAGTGTTTTAAAAGTTTGGCTTAATCAAAGATATAGGGCCTTTTCTAAAGAAGCTATGGACTATGGACTACCTATCCCAAAAGGGGTCTTACTCGTTGGTGCACAAGGTACTGGTAAATCACTTACGGCGAAATCAATTTCTAGGAGTTGGTCTATGCCCCTTCTAAGGTTAGATGTGGGGAGACTATTTTCTAGCCTTGTCGGTTCAAGTGAGGCAAGAACAAGAGAAACCATATCTAGAGCTGAAGCAATGTCCCCTTGTATCCTTTGGATTGATGAAATTGATAAGGGCTTTGGAGGTGATGCTAGGAGTGATGGAGGGACAAGTCAGAGAGTTTTGGCGAGTCTGTTAACTTGGATGGCTGAAAAAGAATCAGCCGTATTTGTAATTGCTACCGCTAACTCCATAGATAAGCTTCCTGCTGAATTATTAAGGAAAGGTAGGTTTGATGAGATATTTTTTCTTGATTTGCCAAATTCTGAAGAAAGATTGAGCATTCTTGATTTGCACTTAAAAAAAAGAAGGCCAGGTTATAGTTTCCCTCTTTCTACCATTATCGACAGAACAGATGGATACTCAGGTGCAGAACTTGAACAAGCAGTAATAGAGGGTATGCACATTTCATTCTCTGAGAATAGAGAGCTAATGGAGAAAGATTTAATAAAGGCAGTTTCTGAATTAGTTCCCTTATCCAGAACAGCAAAAGAACAAATTGATTTACTAAAAAAATGGTCATCAACGGGACGGGCTCGTTCTGCGTCGTAACTAAATCTAAATTTATTTAAATATCAAATAAGTTAGGAATCATTAATTTAGTTAATTTTTCATCAAAAATCCCTAATAATGAATTTAGATTAACTATCTTTATTAAGGTATAAAAAAAAAGAGTGTTAGATCAAAAATTAATAAGAGAAAATCCAACATCTGTTGAACAAAATTTATCCTCAAGAGGGAAAGCTTTTAATATTTCTCATATACATGAGTTAACTCTTAAGAAAAAAGAAATTGATATAGAAATATCAAGTCTCCAATCTGAGAGTAAAAAATTAAGTAAATTAATTGGTCAAACAATTAGCAAATCTCAGAACAACAATTATCCAGAACTGAATGATCTCAAGAAAAAGGGGAATGATTTTAGATTGAGAATCTCTAAATTTGAGGAGAAACAAAGAATATTGGATAAACAAATAAATGATGAGATTTGTAATTTGCCAAATTTCCCTAGCAAAGATGCACCTTTTGGGAAAGATGAAACTAATAATGTACAAATAAAAACTTGGGGAGAGCCTTTAATTACAGAAAATGTCAAATCTCACTGGGAGATAGGCGAAAGTCTCAATCTTTTTGACTCTGTAAAATCAGCAAAAATATCAAAAAGTCGTTTTATCACGCTCATTGGGGATGGCGCCAGATTAGAGAGAGCCTTAATAAACTTCATGCTCGATATGCATACTAAAAATGGGTACATAGAGTTAATGCCTCCAGCTTTAGTAAATTCAGAGAGTTTAAAGGGATCTGGACAATTACCTAAATTTTCTAATGAAAGTTTTAATTGTACCAATGACGATTTATGGCTTTCTCCAACGGCCGAAGTACCACTAACTGCATTTCACAGAAACGAGATTGTTGATCCCAAGCATTTACCTATTAAATATGTTGCATATAGCCCATGCTTTAGGCGAGAAGCCGGGAGTTATGGAAAAGATACTAAAGGGTTAATAAGACTTCATCAATTTAATAAGGTTGAGTTGTATTGGTTTTGTGATCCAAGTCAATCTTTAGAAGCACATAAAAAAATTACTTCTGATGCAGAAAGTATTTTAAAAAAGCTCAATCTACCCTATCGATTAGTAGATATTTGTACTGGAGACTTGGGATTCTCTGCTAGTAGAACCTTTGATATTGAAGTTTGGCTACCCAGTAGTAAATGTTATAGAGAAATTTCAAGTTGTAGCAATTGCTTAGATTTTCAAGCACGCAGATCATCAATAAGAACAAAAATTGATAAAAAAAATACATATTTACACACCTTAAATGGCAGTGGTCTTGCCATTGGAAGAACAATGGCTGCGATTCTAGAGAATGGCCAACAAACAGATGGGAGCGTTAAGATTCCAGATGCTTTAGTTCCATATTTTGGATCAAATTTTTTAAAAACTGCTTAATATAAGAAAATGAATGTTTTAACCTCAATAACAGTTTTGGGATTTCTCATTTTTTTTCATGAGATGGGACATTTTCTTGCTGCAATTTTACAAGGGATATATGTTGATGGATTTTCTATTGGTTTTGGGCCTTCAATAATTCAGAAAAAGTACAATAATATTACCTATTCATTAAGAGCATTTCCTTTGGGAGGCTTTGTTTCATTCCCAGATGAAGAACTAAACAATATTGATCCAAAAGATCCAAATCTCTTAAAGAATAGACCAATAATCCAAAGAGTTATTGTGATATCAGCTGGAGTTTTTGCTAATTTACTTCTTGCTTATACTATTTTAATTATAAACGTAACTACTATTGGCATTCCATATAATCCAGAACCAGGTGTCTTAGTTTTAGCTACTCAGCCTGATAAAGCTGCTTCTTATGCTGGATTAGAAGCAGGAGATAAAATTTTAGAAATTGAAAATATTACTTTAGGAGTTGGTGATCAAGCTGTTTCTACTTTTGTAAAAGAGATTCAAAATTCTTCAGATAATCACATTTCAATAAAAATAGAGAGGAATGGTGTTTTTAGAGATTTAACTTTGGTACCCAAAAATATTGATGGGAAAGGTACAATAGGCGCTCAATTACAACCTAACATAAGAAAGGAGACTAAAAAGACAAAAAACTTTTACGAACTTTTTAAATATACTAATAATGAGTTTTCATCACTTTTAGTAAAAACAATTCAAGGTTATAAAGGATTAATAACAAATTTCTCCTCAACAGCACAACAATTAAGTGGCCCAGTGAAAATTGTTGAAATTGGAGCTCAACTATCAGAACAGGGAGGGACTGGGATATTATTATTCGCAGCATTAATTTCAATCAATTTGGCAGTTCTCAATTCATTACCTCTACCACTATTAGATGGTGGGCAGCTCGTTTTCACTTTAATTGAGGGATTTAGGGGGAAGCCTGTCCCCATTAAAGTACAAATAGCAGTTACTCAATCCAGTTTTTTTCTATTAGTAGGTCTTAGTGTATTACTTATTATTAGAGATACTAGTCAACTTTTAATAGTACAGAGATTATTAAACCAATAAATAAATTTCGAGATTTGCTAGGGAGCTGTTACAATAACTGAAGTTTATAAAAATTTTTTCGATGGCGAAAAAGTCCATGATCGCAAGAGAAGTAAAGCGTAAAAAGCTTGTAAAAAAATATGCTGCGAAAAGAAAATCTTTACTAGATGAATTTAAGGCTGCTAAAGATCCTATGGAAAGACTAGAAATTCATAGAAAAATTCAGGGTCTTCCAAGAAACTCAGCTCCAAACCGAGTCAGGAATAGATGTTGGGCTACAGGGAAACCTAGGGGTGTTTATAGAGATTTCGGTTTATGCAGGAATCAATTAAGAAAAAGAGCTCACAATGGTGAACTACCTGGAGTTGTGAAATCTAGTTGGTAGTATAATTTTTTTTGCATCAATTATAAATTGCTCATAAAACAACTATTAATTTTTTAAATGACTCCTAATTTGCATTTCTTCATTTTTAAAAATTTACAGTTTATTTAAATATTTCACTCAATATGTCCCTATAAAATGTAAGAATAAATTATGTATTGATTTTATAATTTAAAAAGTGGAAGGACAAAATAAGTCGATCACGTTTGATGGACGAGAGATACGACTAACTACAGGACTATATGCTCCTCAAGCAAGTGGATCAGTAATGATTGAATGTGGAGACACATCTTTATTAGTTACAGCAACAAAAACGACAAAGAAAGAACCTGCTGACTTTCTACCTCTAATTTGTGATTACGAGGAAAAACTATATGCTGCAGGAAGAATTCCGGGAGGTTTCATGAGAAGGGAGGGGCGTCCTCCTGAGAGAGCCACTTTAATAGCCAGATTGATAGACAGGCCAATGAGACCTCTCTTCCCTTCTTGGATGAGAGACGAAATACAAATAGTTGCTTCTTGCCTATCTCTTGACGAAAGGGTACCTGCAGATGTTCTTGCGGTTACTGGCGCATCATTAGCAACTTTATTAGGTGAAATACCTTTCTATGGGCCGATGGCTGCAGTAAGAGTTGGATTGATAGGAGATGATTTCATCCTTAATCCAAGCTACAGAGAGATAGAAAAAGGCGATTTAGATATTGTTGTAGCAGGATCACCTGATGGTATTGTTATGATTGAAGCAGGTGCTAATCAACTCTCAGAACAAGATACTATAGAAGCTATTGATTTTGGATATGAAGCTGTTACCGAATTAATAAAATCTCAAGAAGCACTTCTTGAAGATTTAGGTATAAAACAAATTAAGCCTTCAAATCCAAAAGAAGACAAGACCTTATTAGATTATCTTGAGAAAAATTGTACAAAGCCTATTGATTTGATCTTAAAGAAATATGATCAATCAAAAGATCAAAGAGATGAAGCTCTAGATCAAATTAAATCAGAAATACAAGAAAAAATTGATGGATTGAAAGATGATAATGAATTAAAAGTTGTAACTTCAGAAAATGATAAATTGATTCATTCTGACTTTAAGAAACTAACCAAAAAATTAATGAGGGCTCAAATCATTAATGAAGGGAAAAGAGTTGATGGAAGAGATCTTGACGAGGTCAGAAAAATATCTGCCTCAGCTGGAATTCTCCCAAAAAGAGTTCATGGTTCCGCTTTATTTCAAAGAGGTCTAACTCAGGTCTTATCAACTACCACTCTTGGGACTCCGAGTGATGCTCAAGAGATGGACGACCTTAATCCAAGCACAGAAAAAACTTATTTGCACCACTACAATTTTCCACCATATTCCGTGGGAGAAACTAGACCGATGAGAACTCCTGGGAGAAGAGAGATAGGTCATGGAGCTCTTGCAGAGAGAGCTATTATACCCGTTCTTCCTGGTAAGGAAACTTTTCCTTATGTGCTAAGAGTTGTTAGTGAGGTCTTAAGTTCAAATGGTTCAACTTCGATGGGATCTGTTTGTGGAAGTACGCTTTCATTATTAGATGCAGGTGTACCTCTAAAAGCTCCAGTTAGCGGTACAGCTATGGGTTTAATTAAAGAAGGGAAAGAAATTCGCATACTAACAGATATTCAGGGAATTGAAGATTTTCTAGGAGATATGGATTTCAAGGTTGCAGGAACCGAAAAGGGTATAACAGCTTTACAAATGGATATGAAGATTACAGGTCTACCTGTCAACATTATTTCTGATGCCATCAAAAAAGCGAGACCAGCGAGGATACATATCCTGGATAAAATGAAAGAAGCAATTGAAAAGCCTCAAGAATCCTTATCACCTCATGCACCTAGACTATTAAGCTTCAGAATTGATCCTGAACTTATTGGTACTGTTATTGGTCCAGGAGGCAGAACTATAAAAGGTATTACTGAAAGGACTAATACTAAAATTGATATTGAGGATGGTGGGATTGTTACTATTGCTTCTCACGATGGAGCTGCTGCAGAAGAAGCTCAAAAAATCATAGAGGGACTTACTAGAAAAGTTCATGAAGGGGAAATATTCTCTGGAGTAGTAACTAGAATTATCCCAATTGGAGCTTTTGTAGAAATTCTTCCAGGTAAAGAAGGAATGGTCCACATCTCACAATTATCCGAGGCAAGGGTTGAAAGAGTTGAAGATGTCGTAAGGCAAGGTGACGAAGTAACTGTAAGAGTTAGAGAGATTGATAGCCGAGGTAGGATCAATCTTACTCTTAGAGGAGTTTCCCAGAATGGAGGGATGTCCTATCCAGAGCCAACCCCTACTCCAGTAGCGCCTTTAAACTAAAAATTTATAGAAAAATTGTTTTCTTTTTCAATTATTTCTTTTATTTGAAGGCATATTTCTTTATGCCTTTTATTATTTTTCGAGGCAATAATTAGGCCACCCTGTTCAAAGCCAGTTTGACCATAAATTAAAGATTCGTTATTGATTCTGGTAATTCTTCCTCCAGCAGTATTTAAGATTGCTTCTGGGGCCGCGAAATCCCAATCTTTTGGTGAACTTTTTCCTGGCAGACTCAAACATATATAAATATCGCTATCGCCTCTGATTATTGAAGCAATCTTACAACCTATGCTCCCCATTTCAATTGTTTTTTTGAACTTCAACCTATCGATTAAATTTTTTAAAGTTAGATTATTGTGGTTTTTGCTAGTTACTACCGTCATTTCTGAGATATCTTTTTCGAGAGATAAATCAAAGCTTTGTTTAGAATTATCTCTTCTCTCGCACCAAACATTCTTACCATTTGATATCCACAGTTCGTCTTTTTCAGGAATAAGGACTACTCCAATTACAGGTTTTTTTTCATGATTAAGCGCAAATTGCATCGCATAATCTCCTGTACCTTGAATGAAATCTTTCGTACCATCCAAAGGATCAAGTATCCATAGCCATTCAGAATCCATTTCTAAATTATTTATGAGATTTATTTTTGTATTTTCCTCACTTAGATATTTCCAGGTGATGTTATTGTATTTTTCTTTCATCCTTTTGAGGATTAAATCATTGACCTCTAAGTCGGCAATAGTAACAGGATCTTTTATATCTGTATTTTGAATTATTTTATTTTTTTGATCTAAACTTTTTAGTTTTTGGGAATAGTTTATCAATATATCAGCAGCTTCCCAGCTGAAAATTCTTAGATCATCGATAAGATTATTAATATCAACACCAACAGGTAATTTAACCATAATATGAAATCTAAATCATCATTATCTCATAGAAGCCAAGAACCAGAGAATGGCGTTTTATATATTGTTGGTACTCCAATTGGCAATTTAGAGGATATTTCTTTTAGAGCTTTAACAATTTTGAAAAACGTTACTTTAATTGCATGTGAAGATACCAGACAAACAAGAAAAATTATGAATAAATTTAAGTTTGAAAATGATCTTATAAGCTTTAATAAAGATAATGGATATAAGAAAATTCCAAAACTAATTAATTATCTTCAATCAGGCAAATCTCTAGCATTGGTAAGTGACGCAGGAATGCCCGGCATTTGCGATCCGGGAGAAGATCTTGTAAGAAATGCAAAAATTAATGGAATAGATGCAATTTGTATTCCGGGGCCTTGTGCGGCTATTAATGCACTTATTTCAAGCGGGATGCCAAGCTCAAGTTTCATCTTTGAAGGTTTTCTTCCAAAGAAGAAAAAAGATAGAGAGGAAATCCTTTTAGAAATTAGTAAACGTAAAAAAACAACCATTCTATTCGAGTCCCCACATCGCCTATTAAAGCTACTAAAGGAACTAAAAGATTGTTGTGGCGGTGAAAGGGAAATTCAAGTTTCCAGAGAAATAACAAAAAAGTACGAAGAGCATTTTAATTTTAGTGTTAATAAGGTAATTGAATATTTTGAAGGAAAGGAAGTAGTTGGGGAAATAACGCTAGTAATTAAAGGTATCGGCAAAAAAGATTCCAAATTCAATGAATTCCTATTAAGAAAAGAGCTTAATGAACTAATTAATGCAGGACTAAGTTTGTCATCTGCTTCTAGTTATTTAGCTAAGAAGAAAAACCTTACTAAAAACAAGATTTATAATTTGTATTAGAATTTGGATGTGGATTTAACTTTGATTAGAAAATTGAAAAAAATATTTTTCACTTTAACATTCAACCTTAGTTTAATTTTAATGTTACTAGTAGGTTTACAAAATAGTTCAAATAAAGGCAAAATTTATATGCTAAATCAAAGTTCGATAAGTTTACCAATTGGTTTTATTATTGGGATTAATTTTATATGCGGCTCATTAGCAGGTAGTATTTTTAATTTAAACAAAAAATAGATTGAATTTTAAAGAGCGATTAATTTATCATCGCTAATAATTCGAGATATTCCTCGGGAAATTAAAATTGGTGCTGCAATTTCGAATACTTTAGTATTTGGGACTTTGATAACCTTTTGCTCTTTATTGCATGACCTTTTTGCAGCTTTCAAATCAGTATAAATTTCAATAGTTTTTCTTTGTAATTCATTTTCAGATAAAAAATGCCACTCTGGATAATCCTCTAATTTTTTAATTTCTAATTCAATTTTTTTATCAACTACCATATAAACAACATTTGGAAAATTAACTTCAAATATAGATACAGAAGAAAAATCTTTTCGTGGCAAATTTTCTATTTCTTCAGTTAATGGAACGATCTCTGTAAAAGGAGAAAAATCAAGATCTTTTTTTACATCTAAATCTAAATTTAAATTTGAATCTACTTTTTCCCATTCCTTCTGCTGATTAACTTGTTGATTAGAATGATTTTTTTCTTGAGAATCAGACAATTTTTTTTGATTTATAAAAAAATTTTTTTTCTTATTTCTGTTATTAGTATTTAATGATTTAAACTCTTGGTTACTTATATATTTTTTTAAATTTCTGGAAATTGTTAAATTTGTGAAATTAAATTCCTTCGCCAATAAATCAATGGAATAACCCTCTCTAAATTTCCTTAGGATCTCTTCCCTTTGTTTTTCTGTAAGTCTCTTAGCCAAACTAGTTTTTATTTATATTCTATGAAACTTTTGAGCAATTTCCAACTTTAAATTTTAACTCAAAAATTATAAGAGCATTAAATTGATTGTTTAGTAAGTGTTGTTCAGATATAATGACTAGGTGCTTCCTTAGCTCAGCTGGATAGAGCAACTGCCTTCTAAGCAGTGGGTCAATGGTTCGAATCCATTAGGAAGCGGTTTTATTGCAAAAATATGTATTTCTTACAAAACTTTTTTATATTTTTAAGAAAATTAAGCATAAGAATATTATTAAGAGAGTATCCTAACAAGCTTTTAAAAGCATCTTCAATATCAAGCTTTAAAGCACAAAAAAATATAAATTTAATTTCTAGTACTGATAATTTTTGGGTTTCTGAAAGTATGTTTTGGAAATGGGATTACTATTCAAATTTCAAAAAAATTGCTTTAAATATTTATTCAAATAAGCAAGTGAACACCTTTATGAGAGATAATTTTAAAGATGACTTAATTTATGAAATTTATCAAAAATCAATTTTACCAGTTCAGAAAATAGATTTATTTAGAATTTGCTGTATTTATTTACATGGAGGTATTTGGCTAGATCTAAAATCAGAAATAAATATTGAAAAAGTTTTAATGATTTATAATAAAAACGAATCGAATGGAATCTTACTTTGGGAGCCTAGAAAAATTGAAGTAATCAGAACCGCAGGAAGGGAACAAAATAGATCAAGTAGAAATGTAATACATAATGGTTTTTTTGCGTTACCTAAAGGTTCAAAATTTCTGAAAGAGCTTCTCTTTAATATAAGAAAAGATTATCTTTACTTCCAGGATATTGTTTTTAGTTTTCCAAAACAGGGAATAATGAACTTAACAGGACCACATCAATTTACAAGAACCTATTTTAACCTTGAGAAAAATAAAAGGCCTCATCTTGTTTCTCAAAAAGAAATTGATTGGATATTTTATTCAAAATATGGAGAATTTATTTCACCCTTTAAAAGAGTAAAGCATTATTCAACTTTGAAAAAATTAAAAACTATTGATTCCTCAAAGAAATTATATTTAGAATAAATCGAATATCCTATTTAATTCTACTTCTTAAATGTGCAATTAATTAAGCGAAACAAGGTTGATTTCCAAAGCTATTTATTCAAATATAATTTATTTATCAACCTAAAAATATGTTTATATCTATTAAAAAAAATATTTTATTAAAAAATTATAATCAAGAAAATATAGGAGGCTTATTTTTTTATTCAGGGGTATTCTTTTTAGCCTCTGCTGTTGGAGTATCAATTCTTCTATTAATTATTTCTCAATTTATTAGTTTTCTAAAACCATCTCAGTTTTTAAAAGATAAATGGAATTATCCTTTGTTCATAAGTGCGATTCTTATGGGAGCGAGTAGTTTTATCCATTTCCTAAGATATGAAAAATATATTGATTTAAATTTAGATCCTAAACTTTCTTTATTAGGATTAATTAATTGGATTCCATTTTTTTTATGTTTTTGGGGATTCCAAAAATATTTGAATTCCCCAGAAAAAAGATTATTTACATCAAAATTACTAATTTGTGGATCTATACCTGTAATTTTTTCTGGAGTACTTCAGCTTTTAAATATTAATGGTCCTTTTGAATTATTTAATGGATTTGTTATTTGGTTTCAAAAACCATTATCAGATATCGGCTCTCTAGCAGGCCTTTTTAACAATCAAAATTATGCTGGCTTATGGATGGTACTAGTATGGCCTTTCTGCTTAGCTGAACTTACGAGGCCAAGAAAAAATTTAAATATAAAGTTAATAATGTTTTTTATATCTGTTTTATTTATAGCTTTTATAACTCTAACAGATTCTAGAAATGCTTTTTTAGGTCTTATTATTTCTTCTCCAATTGTATTAGGTTTATCAAGCCTTGTTTGGTACATTCCATTAGTTATTGTTGGGTTTTCATTATTGGCATTATCTGTATTACCAATTTTCCCAAATGAAATACAAGTTTTCATGAAAACAATAATTCCTTCAAGAATATATACCTTATTTCCTGAAATTGGATTTAGTAACTTAGGAAATTATCCAAGAATTAATAAATGGTTTGCAGCCTTAAATTACATAAACCAAAAGCCAATCTTTGGATGGGGAGCTGCAGCATTCCCAATCTTATATTTAGCTAAGAGTGGAGAATGGTTTGGTCATGCTCATAACCTACCTATTGAGTTAGCTGTAAGTTATGGTTTTTTACCATCATTAATCATTTTTTCTTTTTACTTGTTAATCTTGTATTTTTCTTTTAAAAAAATTTCACTACTCTCAGAAAAAGGGGGTGATAATTATGAAATTTTCTTAAATCAAAAAGCATGGTTTGCTTCTTCTTTAATTTTTTTATTCTCACACCTTGTTGACATACAATATTTTGATGTAAGGATAAGCACTATTTGTTGGATATTACTAGCAGGACTAAGATCAACAATGAAAGAAAATATTAAGGGTCAATTTCTAACATAAAATAATTAAAGTTGTATTTAAGTTATTAACAATCAAATAGATTGTATAATTGTTAATTGATAACGAATTGGAATATATATTATTTATTCCGTAGAAAAAAATTTTGAAGAAATGAAAAAAGAAAAAAAAATAACCTCCCCAAAAAAAGCCTTAATAACAGGAGTAACTGGTCAAGATGGCAGTTATCTTGTTGAATTTTTACTTAATAAAGATTACGAAGTACATGGAATCAAAAGAAGAAGTAGTAGTTTAAATACACAGAGAGTTGATCATTTATATCAAGATCCGCATGATAATAATCCAAGATTCTTCATGCACTACGGAGATTTAACTGATAGTACAAATATAATGAGGTTAATAAAAGATATTGAACCTGATGAAATTTATAATTTAGGAGCCCAAAGTCATGTGGCAGTTAGCTTCGAGACTCCAGAATATACCGCGAATTGTGATGCTTTGGGCACGCTTAGAATATTAGAAGCAATTAGAACTCTAGGTTTTATTAATAAAACAAAATTCTATCAAGCAAGTACTAGTGAACTTTATGGTTTAGTTCAAGAAACTCCTCAAAATGAAAAAACCCCTTTTTATCCAAGAAGCCCTTATGGAGCATCTAAACTTTATGCATATTGGATAACTGTAAATTACAGAGAAGCATACAATATGTTTGCGTGCAATGGCATTTTATTTAATCATGAGAGTCCAAGAAGAGGTGAGACTTTTATTACAAGAAAAATTACAAGAGGATTAGCAAGAATCGATGCTGGGCTAGAAAAATACCTTTTTCTTGGAAATTTAAATTCGATGAGAGATTGGGGTCATGCAAAAGATTATGTAGAGATGCAATGGTTAATGCTTCAACAAAATAAACCTGAAGATTATGTTATCTCAACAGGCAGAGCTGAAAGTGTGAGGAAGTTTGCAGAAATAAGTGCTCATTATTTGGGATGGGGGAAAAATAATCAAGGTATTATATGGGAAGGGGAAGGATTAAATGAGGTTGGCAAAAGAGCAGATACATTAGAGGTAGTAATAAAAGTTGACCCAAGATACTTTAGACCTACAGAAGTAGATTTTCTCTTAGGAGATTCTAAAAAAGCTAAAAATAATCTAGGCTGGTACCCTAAGACTTCACTTGAAGAACTTATCAAAGAAATGATTAATAATGATAAAGAAGAGGCAAAAAAAGAAGCTCTATTAAAAAAATCGGGATTTAATATAAGTTTTCCCCAAGAATAGAAAATGATAAATTTAGAAATTAAATGAAATTTAGATTCCATTGGTTTAATGCTAGAAAGAGTTTATTCTTTGCAATCTTTATAGATTTTTCTTTATACTTTATTTTTTTCTTAAATACATTTAATAATTCAATTTCAAATAAGTCATTATTAATTTTTTTATTATTGGTAAATGATCTTATTTGGATTATTTCTAGCTATATAACCGGTAAATATTCATACAAGAAAAGAGAAAGGCTTTATTTTTTTTTAAACCCTTTTTTTAAAACAATATTAAATATATTTATAAACATAGTTTTTTCTCAATTGTTATTCAGAATATTGTGGAATTGGAATGATATGAATTTCGAATCATTTTCAAATTTTCTGAACGATTTTTCAAATTTTTATTTAAAAATCTTTTTTACAACTTCTTTAGCGAACTATTTTATAAGTTTCCATTCAGTGAAGAAATCATCATCAAAATCAATTTGGCTTTTTATGGGAAAAATTGAAAGAAAAAAATATCTCGAAGAAATTATAGGTTCAAGTGCCGTATTTGATATTAAGTTATTTGATAAAGCATATTTACTAAAACCTATTTTTAACTATAAAGGGATAATAATTGATGAAGATGATGATGACTTAGTAAAAAAGAAAAATATGCAATTTTTATATGACTTAAATAATAAAGGAATTAAATTCATGAAAATATCTTATTGGTGTGAGAGATATTTAAATAGGTATCCTTCTGAATTAGTAAAACCCAGTGAAATAATTAATGGAGAGTTTTTATATAATGAAATAAGTTTACGAGCAAAAATAAAACGAATTGGAGAATCAATTTTAAGTTTGATAATCTTAATAATATCTTTTCCAATATTATTTTTATCGGCCTTTCTCATAAAATTGGAAGATGGCGGACCAGTATTTTATAGTCAAATACGTAATGGTTTTGAAGGTAAACAATTCAGAATTTACAAATTAAGAACTATGATAATTAATGCAGAAAAAGATGGAATACAATGGGCAAAAAAATCAGATCAAAGAATTACTAAAATCGGAAAAATATTAAGAAAACTCAGAATAGATGAACTTCCTCAACTTTTATTAGTTATTTCTGGGGAGATGAGTTTAATAGGGCCAAGACCTGAAAGACCTAAAATCGATAATTTACTGAGAAAGCATTTGAATAATTACGATTTAAGATATTCAATTAAACCTGGAATAAGTGGTTGGGCACAGGTAAATTATCCATATGGATCCTCAATTGAAGATTCTAAATATAAATTAAGTTATGACATATATTACATTAAAAACTTTTCAATTTTATTAGACTTTATAATATTTCTTAAGACCATTAGGCTAGTTTTAAATGGTAAAGGTTCTTCTCCAATTAGGGGAAAAGAAAGCGGTTGAAATTAAATGTTTTTAATTGATAAAAAAGATAAAATATTTATTGCAGGTGCCAATGGGATGGTTGGAAGCGCTATAAAAAGAAAACTTAAAAAATATCACTATGAAAATTTAGAATGTCCATCTCGAGAAGAACTTGACCTTTCAAATACTGAATTAGTTTCTAAATGGTTTAAAGAAAAAAAACCATCAGTAGTTATTCTCGCAGCTGCAAAAGTTGGAGGAATTTATGCAAATGATAAATATCCTGCTGATTTCCTGCTGGAAAATTTAAAAATACAAAATAATGTTATTGAAAATGCTTGGAAAAATGATTCTAAAAGATTATTATTTTTAGGAAGTAGTTGTATTTATCCTAAATTTTCGAGCCAACCAATAAAAGAGGAAGAGTTATTAAAAAGTTCACTTGAAAAAACTAATGAATGGTACGCATTAGCAAAGATAAGTGGAATAAAAATTTGTCAGGCCTTAAGAAAACAATATGGATTCGATGCTATTTCTCTTATGCCAACCAATCTTTATGGTAAGGGTGATAATTACCATAAATACAATAGCCATGTTTTACCAGCATTACTAAACAGATTTTATATTCATAAATTAGAAAATAAAGATTTATTAGAATGTTGGGGTTCTGGCAAACCTCGAAGAGAATTTATGCATGTTGATGACTTAGCTGAAGCCTGTATTTTTGCTCTTGAAAAATGGAATCCAAGTAATAAAGATGCGCCATTAGATGAGTCTGGCGAACCTCTAACATGGCTTAATGTTGGTACTGGTAATGATATATCAATTAAAGAATTAGCTACAATGATCGCAAATATAACTTCTTACAAAGGAAATATTATTTGGGATCAAAGCAAACCAGATGGAACTTATCAGAAACTTTTAGATGTTTCAAAATTGAAAAAGTTAGGATGGAATTCAAAAATCACCCTTGAAGAAGGCTTAAAGAAAACATTTGAAGAATATAAAAATGATTTTAAAAAAAATAATCTGAGAATATAATATTATTAATTCCAATTTAAGGAAATAGGGTGCAATTTATGAGCATTATTTAAAGATATTGTCCGTAAATAGTTACTTTTAGAAGGTAAATATATTTTCTCATGAAACATGAAAGATAAACTTAATGCCAATGTAGAAGCATTACAAATAACTGCTTTAGCAGTATATAAATAATTTACGAAGAGATCCAAAAAAGAAATGTCTTTTGTGATTTCATTATCCGCTAATAAGACTTTAATATTATGGCTCTCTAATTTAGAAATAAATGAAAGATTTATCTTAGAATCACTAAAAATTACCACTCGGTTTAAAGATTCATTTTGGCAAACCTTAATAATAGATTTTAACCAGACATCATCTAAAAAATTAAGTTCTTTAAAATTGGCTATTTTTAAAAAATCAGATCTTCTTATATGTACAAATAAGAAATCTTTATCGATTTTTAAATTAGAATCTAGTAAGGGTAAAAATGCTTTAGATAAATTATTAATAATTAAATCTTTATGCTTTATAACTAAATCCCAATCCCTTAAACCCCAACCAGATAAAACTATATTTTTTTCTTTTGATTCTTGGATTAATTTATATCTAGAAAAATCTTTATTTAATTTTTTTCCTAAAATAAATTTGTGACTTAATTTTAGTTTATATGAATTTCTTTTTGGGTGAAGATAATAATAAATATGTATTATCCTAATGAAAATTTTTAGAAATAATTTGTCAACTTTTTTTGGTTTTGAATAATCAGAAACAATTCTCCAATTTATTCTATTCTTGTCAAGTTTATAAAGAAATGATTTCTCTTCACAAATTATAAAAGAGTCTTTAACTTTAAAAATGTCAACATCATATTCAAATAAGAAAGCTTGCAAATGAATTAAATTAAGTAATTGATTACCAAGTCTCCCTCCTCCTGAAGAAAATATTAAAGCCAATATTTATTCTAAATTTATAATTTGAATATACATTATTCAACACAATAAAATTTTTTAAAAGCATTTCTTTTAACTATTCTTAAATAAAAGATAAATGAAAAAAACAAAGATTTTAGTAAATCAATTTTTAAAGAAAAGATATTTTTGTATTTTGAAGTTGAGAAACCACATTTACTTATAGTAGAAATTTCCTTATTTTTTTCAAGTTTTTGGATTTTAAATTCATCTACATTTCTTTCACAAAATAATTTAAAGTCAATATCTACATTTTTAATATTATCTGTATGAGTTGCAGAATTATCAAATCCATAAACATAATTATTTATTCCGCCAATAGTAAGAGATTTTTTATTATTTACTATATGTGAAAAATTAAATTCATAATCCCATGCATCCATAAGATTCAATTGACATGACTTGATAAGTTCTGCAGTTTCAATCAACCTATATTCTTTAGGTAATAAATTATATATTTGCCAGATATTTAGGTTTTTAATTCTGTTAGAGAACTTTAAATGCATTTGCCACTTTTCAGCCCAAGAGGCCCATCCCCAACTACGCCAAACTGGGACTTCATAAATAGATTCAATTTTTTTGTTTGTAAACTCATTAAAAGATGAAATAGAAATTATATTTTCATTAAAATAATATTCTTCAAGTAATATTGAGAACAAATCAATACATTTTCTAGAAATTATGACATCATCTTCGAGAATTACACCATATTTATTTTCTTTAAAAAACCATGTTATACCATTAATGGGACCTAATCTACAACCATAATTTTTATTTAAATTCTGTATTTTAATATCTAAATTTAAACTATTATTTAAGCAAAAATTTATTATTTTTTTTTGTACTTTTTTATCGAATTCATTTTTTGGACCATCAATAGAAACATATATATTTTTTAAACCTTGTTCCTCTAAAGTATTTATACATCTACTGAATTTATCAAATCTATTATATCCTAATATCAATATAGGTAAATCTTTAATATTAATCATGTTATTTATTTACCTTCATCATTTTAATATAGCCCTTCAAATAATTAGCGAAGCCAAATGTTAAAAATTAATATTCAAATCTCGATAATCACTCTCACTAAGGATGATAATTTAAAATTTCTCAAAACACTTAAAAGTATAAATAGTCAAAAAGTCTCATTTAATCTTGAATGGATAATCATTGATGGTTCAAATAAACAAAACCAAGTTAAAAATAAAAATAATATAAAAAAAAGATTATCTGAAGATAAGCAAATCCTTATAAAACATATTGATGCTAATAGAGTTAATATCTTTGGAATATACCCTTGCATGAATTATGGAAAAAAAATATCTAAAGGTAACTTTATTATTTTCCTAAATAGCGGCGATACTTTTTTTAATAAAAATTCCCTAAAAATACTTTTCGAGAAAACTCTTACTACAGATATTCATTCTAGCTTAATTTTTGGACAAGCAAATATTATCGCTAATAAAAAAATAAGTTGGAATTTCCCAGGTAAAAAATTAAAAAATATCAATACATGGCTTAAGTTTTTTGAACCTAATCACCAATCAATGCTTGTTTCAAGAACACTAGCTAATAAAATCGAATTTCCAGTTAAATATAATTTAATTGGCGATGGTTATTGGAAAAGAAATATTATAAAAAATGCTAATTATATAGTTTATATTAATAAACCTGTAATTAAATTTTTTTTAGATGGTGTTTCATCAACCAAACCGTCAAAAAAAGTATTTTTAGATCTAATTTATAATAAAGAAATCTCAAGAATTAGAAAATTTATTTTTGCAGTAAAATTTTTTTTTCCTAAGAAAATTTTCTATTTTTATTTTCTAATGCAGAAATTAAAGTCAAATTTATTTGATCTAATAATTTAGGTTTACCTAAATCTTTTTGAATCTGATGATAATAAATATCTTACCGTATTTCTTATACTGCTTTCTATAGTAGTTTTGGGTTCCCATCCATAGGAAGTTGCTTTTTTAGTATCTAAATGCACGAGCGGTGAATCTCCAAGCCAACCTCTCTCACCTCCGGCAAATTCATACTTTACTTTATTTAAGTCCATTTCATCGCAAACTATATCTGCTAAATCCTTTACATTCATAGTCTCGTAATGACCTAAATTAAAAACTGAAGAAACTTCATTATTATAATTTGAAATATTAATTACTCCATCAAGACCGTCTTTCACATCTAGATAAGATTTAACTTGTTTACCATCTCCAAGTATTTCTAATTTTGAAGAATTATTTAGTAATTTTTTTACAAAATCATAAATTACTCCATGCGAGTACCCATAGCCAGTCCATGAAACAAATCTAAAAATTGTAGACTTGAAATATCCATAATTAGAATAAGCTTGAATAAATGCTTCACAAGAAATCTTGCTAGCTCCATATAAAGATGTTTGATTAGATATATGGCTTTCAGGAGTAGGAAAAATATCTGGTTCACCATAGACTGTTGCGCTACTAGAGAAAACAAAGTTGCGAATATCATTTTTAATTGAATAATCACAAACATTTTTTGTAACAAGCAAGTTCTCATTTAGATCAATATAGTGGTCTTTAAATCCACCTCTTACATCTGCATTAGCTGCTAGATGATAAATATGAGAAGCTTTAATACTTGGCCAAGTGTCCCAAGGATTTTTCAAATCAATATTATAAAATTCAATCTTATCTAAGGGAAGATTTTTTATATCGCCTGTTGATAAATTATCAAATACGTGTATTTTAAATCCCTTAATTAAAAGAGCTTTTACTAGATTAGCTCCAATAAAACCTGCTCCCCCAGTAATAATTACTTCAGAATTCAAGATATAAAATTAGATTTTGAAATGGATGTTTTAAAAATAGTTAGTAAACGCCAAGAAAATCCTAAAATCCATGAAAATTGACATAAAGTGCCATAAATGGGTATGAGTAAATTCTTTACTTTTTCAGACAAAATTATCTCATTAAAGAGATTAAATATTAAAAGTATAACTGGTAAAAAAAATAAACCTTTTAATGCAAATTTCGAAAAAATTATTACAATCAAAATTAAGGAAATAAAAACATAAAAATGTCTTTTAGAAATAAATAATTTCTTTGAAACAAAAATTGTGTTAGCTCTACAAAATCCATATGTATTAAATAACTTTAAAACATTAAAAAAAGAAGATCTGCAAATATACCGAACTTTAATTCTTGATGAAATATAAGCTTTAAATCCTCTTTCCAAAAAATCATTAATTATCAATGAATCCTCAGAGAGGATATCTTCTTTCTCATTAAATCTAATATTTTTTAAAATTGAAGTTACAAAACATCCTAAATAAATAGAAGCTGAATAACCACTATAGTTTATATTTCTATGCTTAGGGAAAAAATAGAGATAGGGACGACCCATTATTTCTGCGCAAAGTTTGGGAATAAATTCACTCGAACTACTAATCACCTTAGGCACTCCACCGACAACTGCGGCATCCAAACTTTTATTTTGTAAAGCTAATAATGCATTCTCAGCATAATCCTTTGTGAATCTTGATCTAGTATCGAACCTAAATGAATATTTGGAAGATGATTTATCGACAGCTAAATTTAGTGCCTTAACTCTAGACACTTTCGTGGAAATATAAACTAATTTTATCTCCTTATTACCAATCTTATCTAATATCTTCTTCTCAATATTAATTTCTCCAGAGTTTACTAAAATTATTTCTTTAGGACTAATTGTCTGATCTAAAATAGTTTGTAAACAATCAAAGAACTCTTGATGATCGGAGTAACATGTCCCAAAAAAAGAATAATTCATAAATCATTAACGTTCAAAAAATTGCAGCCTGCATTCATCGCGGCCAAGTAGTCATTATCAGAATCGCCAATCATTAATGATTTTTTAAGATCAATATTTCTAAAAAAAGCCTGTTCTAAAAAAAGTCCGGGATTAGGTTTTCTGCAAAAACAATCTTTTTTTAGTATCGAGATTTCACCTTGGTAACCTTTATGAGGATGATGTGGACAAAATGTTACGACATCAATTTTCAAACCCTTTGAAAGGCAAAATTTAACCACAAAAGTATTAATTCTGTCTAAATCTTTTAAATTTAATCTGCCCATCGATATAGATGGTTGATTAGTTAATAAGCAAACAAAATCATAATTAAAAGATATTGGTAAAATTTTTTCAATATTATGAATATCAAAATCAATATCCTTTTCTTTAAGTATGTATTTACCAATATCACATTTTATAAGAGTGTTATCTCTATCTAAGAATAAAGTTTTTTGTGAATTAGTGTAATTTTTTTTGTTTACCTTATCTCTTAACAAATCATTTTCAACAACTTTTAATCTTTTAGGAGTCCCCATATCTTTTATGTACTCAGTAGTGTTATAGGAGTAAATATTTATATTCAAGTTAAAAGCATTTTTAACGATAAAATGAAAAATTGATTTTGAATCATTTTCTTTTGGAGCGCTTATTTTTTCTAATAAAACTTTATTCAAAATAAAAATACCTGAATTACCAAGATATGCATCTTTATCAATTTCTTTATTTTTTTCTTTTGAAAATATAGCCTCTACTAAAGAACCATTTGGAACCGAAACTAAGTCTGAATCCTCAGGATGATCACTGGTATGAGTAACTAAAGTTAAATTTGAAGATAATCGCTTATGGAAATATTTTAATTTCTTAAAATCAATTGAAAAAATAAGATCTCCATTAATAAAAATAAAATCATCACATAATTTCTCCTTCAAATTCCAAAGAGCTCCACATTCACCCATGGGCTTTTTTTCTAAAAATACTTCTATATAAATCTGATATTTTTTATTTAAATACTCTACAAATTCCAAAAAATTTTTACTCTTATATCCAATAGTAAGAATAACTCTTTTAAATTGATAATTTTCTAATTGTTCTATGCATCTTTCAAGGGTACTTTTCCCATTTACTAAAAATAGTGGTTTAGGGATATCTTTTGTTATTTCTTGTAGTCGTGTTCCTAAGCCTCCACAAGCCAAAACAACATCATATTTATCTGGCTTCATATCTGAAAATTAGAAAGACCTTCAGTTGCTGGCTTTGCCTTAAAAACACCCTTTAGACCTTCTTTAAAAGATAATTCGTAAATTTTATCTTGTCCAATTTTAGAAGAAACTAGAAAATAACCACCATTTCCCGCACCGATTAATCTTATCCAATTATTAGGTATAATTTTGTCAATTAAATCATATTGTTCTTTCAAAGTACTATTCATTGTATTACAAATTGATTTTTTTATTAACCAAGAATCTCTTACAGAATCATTAAAAAATTCTTCTATTTTGTAATCCCTTTGATCTTCAAATTCAATAAATTTAACTGCAATATCTCTAATTTGTAAAATTTTTTCTGCAGCCTCAATATCGTTTTTTATTTTTGCTAAAACCGAATCTGCACTCCTTTTCTTATTTGTTGGTATGAGGTAAAAATTATCTGATAATCTATTTAAGACATCAGTTTTCTGTTTTGAAAGAATGTTCCTTTTTACATTATTATCACTATAAAATGTGAATGAATTAAAACCTTCTGATGCGCAAAGATACTGATCTTGTTTACCTATAGGTTTGCCTAATTTGTGAATTTCTAAGTAACAAGCTTTTTCAATTATTTCATTTTTAGAAAGTTCAAATTTAAATGCTTTAGATAATGAGCTAATTAACGCAAGTATAAATGATGCAGAACCTCCTAAGCCAGATCCACCTGTGGCAAATCCAAAAGTTTTTAGCTCTATATAATTCGGAATATCAAAATATGATAAAACCTCTCTGACAATAGGATGAACTATCTCATTAGAATTTGTATATTCTTCTCTATTAGAATATTCTAATATACCTTTTTTTGAAATTGATGGGAGAACATTTAGTACAGAGTATGAATATTTATCTAAAGAATATCCCAGACAGACTCCAAATCCTTCATCTTTAACAAACCAATCAAGATCAGAGCTACCACCTAACAAAGATACTCTATAGGGTGATTTACCAATGTAAATCATGAAATAAGATCCTCAAGTGTTCTTTTTTGGTATTTTGGTAAATCAAAATTCGCAAAACAATCAGAATACTTTGATATCAATCTTTGTTTGATATAGTGAAAGATTGACAATTGTAAATCTTCGCAAATTTCCATATCATCAAATTTAATATGAATTGGATAATCAACAATCTTATTAAGAGCACCCCCATTAAAACCAGTTAAAGCTGCTTGTTTGATATTTCTTTGCTTAGCCTTTCTAGCACACTTGACTAAATTTATAGAATTGCCACTCCCAGACAAATAAATCAAAAAATCATCTCTATCTATGATGGTATCTATTAACATTGAATAAGCCTCATCATAAGAGAGGTCATTAGATGCAGCAGTTAAATGGCAAACATTATCCGCCAAACATGAGATTTTTAATTTAAGTCCTGCAATGGAAAATGTTTTCATGAAATCTCCAGATATATGATGAGCATTTGCTTGACTGCCACCATTTCCTAAAAGGTATATATTTGAGTTACTTCCAAAGTAAGAATCAAAAACCTGAAAAAAGGCATCAAGCTGATCTTGCTTTACTAAATCCAATGCACCTATTAAACCCTTAGCATAATCTTTAAAAACAAATTTATTTTCTTTATTTTCCACCACAATGTACAGATAACTTTATAATTTTAACTCACAAAGTAAATTGATAAATTTGTTGTAGACACTTTTTCTAGTTAAATAAAATATATTTGAATTTTAATTTTTTTATATTTAGTTTTTTTATTATTACAAACAAAATCTTAATATAAATTCAATAAATTTATTTTTAATCGATATATTTGTAAAGTAATAAGAGAAATTGGATTTTAAAAAGCTTAACTAAATCCATATTTATAAATTAATGGAAAATAATTTATTTAACACTGAATTTGCGAGAAATTCAAAATTCGATCCTAATTTCGTAGGAAATATATCTAAAAAAAATGATTGGAAGTTTCTTGCAGATCAATTTAAATATTTTTTAGATGATAAGAAGTCTACAAAGCCTTTAATACCAAAACTAATTCATCAAATATGGTTAGGTGATAAGAAATTACCAAAGAACTGTATTCCTTGGATGAAATCTTGGAAAAACTTTAATCCGGACTGGGAATATAAATTATGGAACGAAGATAATATCAAAACACTAAATATAAAAAATTTTGATGTTTATTCTAAAAAAATCAATCCTGGTTATAGAAGTGATATCTTGAGGTACATTATTTTGAAGAAATTTGGCGGTCTTTATGCTGATACAGACTTTGAATGCCTTAAACCTTTACCCTTGGATATTCTCAAATATAAATTCATCGCTGGGATAATGTTTGGTAATAATCCTATTATTGGAAATTCAATATTACTAAGCACGCCAAATTTTATACTTTTAGATAAAATTCTCACTCATATAAAATCAACAGAATATAAAAATGATATCGATCATATAATTAAAAATTCAGGGCCTGAAAACGTTACTAAAGAATTTTTTTCATTGGAAAAAAAAATTAAAAATCAAATTCTTATTCTTCCATCTAATTATTTCTATCCATATCCAAACTTTAGGATAAATAATCATATTAATAAGTATTTGGAAATTGAAGATATAAGCATTGGCATTCATCATTGGAATATGACTTGGATGAAAGGTAGTTTAATAAATAGAATAAAAAATAAATTGAAACTTTATTTTAAATTTAATAAAAATCAAAAATGAAAAGAAGCTATAAATTACTAAAATCCATTTTAAACTTATTTAGAGCACTAGATAGAAAAAGAAAATATCAATTTTTTGGAATAATATTCATCAATATACTTAATGGGCTTTTTGAGTTTATAACAATTGGCTCAGCTCTTTTATTTATAGAGTCTTTAACAAATCCAAATAAAATTTCTTCTTCTTTTTCATTGTTGATCATAACATTTAATATTGAAAATGATAAAGATTTAGTTACTTTATCTACCTTAATTTTTTTAATAATTATATTTTTAACTACTATAATTAGAATTGTTAATTTATGGTTAAATACAAAATTCAGAATTTCCTTTATAAATTTTATTTCGAATAATGTTTATCGTAAGATAATTAATCAAGATTATTATTATTTTATTAATAATAATAGTAGTGATCTATTAACAGATTTAACTTCTAATATAGATAAAACAAATTTCTTCTTTGAAAACTTATTAACATGTACTACCTCCATAATATTATCACTAAGTATTATTTTATCTCTTATCAAATTAAACTTTTATATAACATTTTCTTCAGTTATATTCTTCTTATCAATATATACTCTTTTAGGAATCTTTATAAATAAAAGAGTAGAAAAAATTAGCAAATATGAATTAAAATCCAATTATAATCTAATCAAAAATATACAAGACAGTTTAAATGCTATAAAAGAAATTATTATTTCAAATAATCATGAATTTTATGTAAAGAACTTTAAAATAAACAACCTTAATTTACGTACTTATCAAGGTGTGATCGCATTCATAACTACGTTTCCACGATATTTATTCGAAGGTATTGGTCTTTTGTTCTTAGGGATTTGTGGTTTCACAATTTTCTCAAAATTTGATAATTCAGCCAATATTATTGCTTTATTAGGAGCTTTTGCTCTTGGGGCACAGAAACTTCTACCTTCCATGCAAAGTTCTTATAAATCTTGGTCATTACTATATTTCTATAACAAGCCATTAGACAGGATACTAAATCTAATTAATTTAAATAGTAATGAGACTAATTCAGTAAAAGATAGGCTTTCATTTAAAAATGAGATAAAAATAACAAATCTAAACTTTTCTTATACAAGTAATAGTGGGGAAATATCCAAAGATATTAATCTAACAATCAAGAAAGGAGAAAATATAGGCATATTTGGGAAGACTGGGAGCGGTAAAACGACGCTTATAAACATTATGATGGGTCTCCTAACCCCCAAAAGTGGTTTTATAATCGTTGATAACACTGATCTTTTTAATAAAGATAAAACATTCATTTTAAAAAAATGGAAAAATAATATAGCTCTTGTCCCACAAGATGTATTTTTGTATGATGCCACGATATTAGAAAATATAGCTTTTTGCATTCCTAAAGAAAAAATAGATTATAAAAGAGTTCGTAATGCAGCAAAGATTGCTTGTGCGCACGAATTTATAAATAAAACGATAGATGGTTATAACACTTTTGTAGGCGATAACGGTATTAAATTAAGCGGTGGTCAAAAACAAAGAATTGGTCTTGCTAGAGCAATTTATACTAATTCAGATTTGCTTATTCTTGATGAATCAACAAGTGCTTTAGATTTTAAAACTGAAAAATCCGTAATTGAGTCAATATTCAATCCAACAACAAATAAAAAACTTACCACTATTACTATTGCTCATAGATTATCTACTTTAAGATTTTGCGACAAAATTATTGAATTAAATAATGGAATGATTAGAAACATTTATAACAATAAAGAGTTTGTAGAGAAATTTCAAAATTTATTTTAAAAATATTTTTTAATTACATTTTTTTTAAATAATTAAGTACTATAGATATTTTTCTTTTTAATCTAAGAAAAATATTATTTTTTTTATTTAAATATGATCTTATCTGATTCATACAATTAGTATCTTCAATTATATTTTCAGGAAAATGTATAATATTTTTCTCGTTAACTTCCGAATTTAAAATATCATTGTCATAACTGGAGTGAATGCCGCTCCCATCATGCCCTATATTTCTTGTTAAAGAAATTCTAGGAGTTAAGCATAAACCTTTATTAAGGAAAATAAAGCTATACCAAAAGATATCCCAAATATTATTTAATTTTCCATTTGCATTATTTAATACTTGAGACCAAAATAGGCTCTTTCTCAAGTTAAGATCAAAGTCCTTAATCATTCTTGAATTAAAAACATTACTTAAATAATATGGATCACAAGACAATGGATCGTCTATAAATTTATTCCATCTATCTTTCCATGTGGCCCATCCCCAACAAAACATAGTTCTAATAAAAAAGCACTCAAGTTTGGAATCTATTCTCGTAGGAAAATTATATCCATTAATATGCCAAACCTCCGTTTGATTTTTATAAATGACAAGAGCGTTATTCATGTAAGACAAAAAATATTTTGAAACAACAATATCATCTTCCAAAATTATTACAGTTTCATATTTTGATAAAACTCCTGAAATGCCTCTTTTAAGGTTAGGACTACATGAAAGATTAAATTTAGCCCTATTAATTGTTATTGTTTTAAATTTATTAGAAAATGATTTTATAATTTTCTCAACACTGTCAATTAAATGTATTTCAGAAATTTTTCTATGTCCATCAATGAATGCATATAGATCTGTATTTTTCGCCTCACTATTTTTACTTAATGAATTAAGAGTTTCATAAGTATGGTAAGGTCTGTTAAAAGCAAAAAAGGCAATTGGGCTATATTCCATATTTAAATCTTTTCATTTATTATATTTTAGTAAATCAAGGAAATATACTACCTTATATTTTTAATTAGTTTTTTACTATAACTAAAATCACTTTGTGTAAGAGATTTTTCTTTGAAAATTAAATTTAGCAGAATTTTTTGAAGTTTTTCAAATAGTAAATTAATTTTCCAAATTATTCTTGCAAGCCGGAAAGCTATAATCCATTTTCTTGTATTCGCAAGAACATGTAGAGATTTTCCAAAACTAAAGATTCTATCAGGATCGTAACCTTCTTTTTTGAAAGCAATCTTAAGACTTTTAATGCTGTGAAATGATATATGTTGTCCAACTTCAAAGTTATAATAATCCCAATTTAAATTTGGTATCTTGCCAACATCTCTAAGTTCTGTCGAAAATAAAAACAAATTGACATCTCCTACTTTTTCTCTTAAGAATGATGGTAGAGAGGGAATATGCTCAATAACTTCAAAAGAAGTCTTTATTTTAATTTTTGACATCATTTCGTCAGAAGCTATAAAAGGTTTTATTAATGACATCGATGAAAATTCATCAAATCCGTAAAATAAGTATCCTTTGTCTCTCATTAATCTTGGGAAAATACCAATTCCAGTTCCTAAATCCAAACATTTCTCAAAATCAGCCGTTCTATTAATTATTTGCCAAATTCTAAAATATAAGATCGTCTTCGATGCCAAAGAATTGTTTCGAATAACGTGACCCGTATCACATGAAAAGGATTCTTCATAAGCATTAATAAGCCAGGTAGGATTACAAAGAAAAAGGATATCACAATCGTTGCAGTGCATTAAGTCTGATTTAATATAATCTTTAGTAACCTCTACTCTCTTTTTACAAACCAAATTAGTTCCATTACAATTTGGACAATTCAAGAATCTAATTGATAACTCGTATTATTATATACTTAAGAAAAACAATTTTAATAAGATAAAATTTTTGAAATTGTAGATTATCTTTTTTTTAAAAATACTTTAAAACTATATTTTATAAGCTTTCCCCAGTCATCTGATGCAAGATAAGAAATTTTTAATTGTTGGCACAGTTAAAAACTGCTCCAAAACTTTATTAAATACAGTAAATTGCATTGATAAAGCATTTTCAAAAACATTAAAGTATCAATTTTTCTTGGTTGAATCTGATAGTACTGACAATACATTACAAATCTTGAGAAATTTAAAGAAAAAAAGAAAAGATTTTAATTTCGAATCTTGTGGTTTTTTAAAATATAAACTACCTAATAGGACTGAAAGAATTGCTTATTGCAGGAACAAATATTTAAATTATTTATTTAAAAATTCGATTTATAAATGGGTTGATTATTTGGTTGTTGCCGATTTTGATGGTGTATGCTCTAGTTTAAATGAAAAAAATCTCACATCGTGCTGGGAACATGATGGTTGGGATGTAATGACATCAAATAATAAAGGTTTATATTATGATATTTACGCATTAAGGCACGATATTTGGTCGCCAAATAATTGTTGGGAATATAAAAAAGCCCTAATTGAGATTGGATATAATGATTTTGATGCAGAGAGACAGGCTGTAAAGGGCAGAATGATAAAAATTAATCCAAACGCTAAATTAATAAAAGTCAATTCTGCATTTGGTGGATTAGCAATTTATAAAAAAATAGCCATATCTAGAGATGCTACATATAAAGGTAAGGATAACAATGGGCAACTTATTTGTGAACATGTAATTTTCAACAGTTTCATCACTTCAATTGGCGGTAATATATATATCAATCCTCAATTAGTTATTGGAGAATCACCTAAAGAACATGTGTTAGGAGGAAACAAGCTTTTTGTGTTTTTTAAAAAATTAATCCTAATTTTAAAAAGTGAATTAAAAAAATTATTCAGTTAAATCAAATGCAAATCTTCAAATTATTTTCGCCTCATAAAAAAATATTACGTTAATAAATTTTGTTTAAATAAATCATGAAAAAACCTAAAATTATTCCAATAATACTTTGTGGAGGCAAAGGTTCTAGATTATGGCCGTTATCAAGACAAAGCTACCCTAAACAATTTCTTTCTTTGTATGGTGAAGATAAAAAGTCATTACTACAAAAAACACAAACTAGAATTTCTGGGATAAGCAACATAACTAGTCCCATAATAATTTGCAGTGAAGAGCATAGATTTTTAGTGGCTGAACAGATGAGAATAATAGGAGTTAATCCAAAAGCAATTATTCTTGAACCTGAAGGTAGGAATACTGCTCCTGCTATTACAATTGGAGCCCTAGAAGCAGTTGAAGAGGATAGCGACTCAATATTATTAATATTATCTGCTGATCATAAAATAGATAACAATAAAGAGTTTACCAGAGTGATCCACAAAGGATATGAATACGCCAATCAGGGTAGATTAGTTACTTTTGGAGTGATTCCAACCTATCCAGAGACCGGATACGGATATATTGAAAGTGAATCAACCCTAAATATTGAAGATCTAAAAGGTTCTAAAATAAAAAAATTCATCGAAAAACCAAATCAAAATCTTGCTGAGAAATTCCTAAGAGATGGTAATTTCACGTGGAATAGCGGCATTTTTATGTTTAAAACCAAAGTTTTTTTAGAAGAATTAAAAACCTATTCACCCAAAACATACTATTGCTCTAGAGGAGCAATGGAATCAAAAATAAAAGATCTTGATTTCACAAGAATTAATGAAAATAAATTCAAAGATTCTCCCAATATTTCAGTTGATGTGGCAGTTATGGAAAATACCAATCTTGGAACAGTATTACCTTTAGATGCCGGATGGAGTGATGTTGGAAGTTGGAAATCCCTGTGGGAGAGTCAAGAAAAAGATAAATCAGGAAACTACATCTCAGGAAAGGTTATAGATAAAAACTCTAAAAATTGTTACATAAGAAGTGAAAGTAGATTAATTGTAACTCTTGGATTAAATAACTTAACAATTATCGAAACTTCAGATGCTATCTTAATCTCCGATAAAACTAAAACTGACTCTATCAAATCTATAGTTGATCAATTACAAAAATCTGGTTTGGAGGAGGGCTCTATTCACAAAAAAATTTTTAGACCTTGGGGTAATTATAATTCAATTGCACAAGGGGAAAACTGGCAAGTGAAAAAGCTTGAAGTAAAAGCCGGGGCAAGTTTATCCCTTCAATTGCACAAAAAAAGATCTGAGCATTGGATTGTAGTAAAAGGTACTGCTGATGTGCAAATTGGAGATAAGAATTTTTTATTAAATGAGAATCAAAGTACATTTATCCCACTTGGCACTAAGCATAGATTATCAAATCCAGGCAAGAAAAACTTGACTTTGATTGAGGTTCAGAGTGGGGATTATTTGGGAGAAGATGATATTATTAGATTTGAGGATCAATATGGGAGAAAACCTCATAGTTGAGAATTTAAAATAATTAATAAAGATCAAACAAAACCAATTTTTAAAAATTATTTATGGATTGTTTAGATTATTATTTTGCCATCTCCAACCATCTACGCACATATCTTCAAGACTTCTTTTAGGTGTCCATTTTAATAAACTTTTGGCTAAAGAATTATCAGCTATAACAATACCGTAATCTCCTTTTCTTCTATTAGTGAATTCATAATTAATTTTTACTTTATTAACATTCTCAAAAATCCTTATCAAACCTAACACACTTGTTCCCTTACCAGTACCGATATTGAGATTCAAAATTTGTGGTTCATTATTTTCTAAATATTCAAGAGCTTTGATGTGACCTTCAGCTAAATCCATCACATGTATAAAATCTCTTATACCAGTACCATCATAGGTAGGCCAATTTTTGCCATAGATTCTCAGCTTTTCTATTTCGCCAATTGCCACTCCATTAAGGATTGGGAAAATATTATTTTTAATGCCTTTTGGATTTTCACCAATTAAACCAGATTGGTGAGCTCCAATTGGATTAAAATATCTTAAATTTGCAATCCTCCAATTATTACCTTTGTCATAAAGATCTTTTAATAATCTTTCAATAGCAAGTTTAGTTTGACCATAAGGATTTATCGGATTTATTGGGCTACTTTCATTTATTAATTTATCTCCACTAATTTGATAAATTGTTGCACTACTACTAAAAATAACTGTTCTACATTTATATTTCTCCATTAATTTAAATAAAATTATTGAACCTCCTACATTGTTATGCCAATATTGCAAAGGACTTGAAAGAGATTCAGCAACTGATTTCAATCCTGCAAAATGCATTACACAAGAAATAGGTTCACATTTCTCTTTAGCAAGCTTAAAAATATGGTCCAGTAATTTTTCGTCATTTATATCTCCTTTTATAAAGGTCAAATTATTTCTTATGTTTTTATCATTTAATAAAAAATTTATCTTACTAATAACTTTTTCTGAACTATTTACTAAAGAGTCCAATATTATGACTTTATATCCTTTCTTTAAAAGTTCAAGACAAGTATGACTTCCTATATATCCAGTGCCACCTGTAGCAAGAATAGTTTTCATTTCTGATTTTATTATTCTGAGTTTTAATTACTTATAATTTAATAATTATACTTTTCCAAAGTAGAGTATTAATGAAATAGATAAAGGTTGAGATAAAGATAAAAATTTTAAACATTTTTATCTTTTTTACCAAATACCATTCTTTAATAAATCTTATAAAGGTTTAAATTAATAAATAACTAAATTCAAAAGTTTTATCTAAACCGTCTTATAATCTTCCTATGATCTGAATAAAACTAATAAAATTTTTTAATTTATATTGTTAATAAAACTGCTATTTCTTTATAATTACTCTAATTTAAAAAAAAAAAATGAAAGCGGTTATATTGGCAGGAGGTTTAGGCACTCGTTTATCTGAAGAAACTCACCTGAGGCCTAAGCCAATGGTAGAGATAGGTTCTAAACCTATTCTATGGCACATAATGAAAATCTTTAGCTCTTATGGAATTAAAGACTTTATAATATGTTGCGGATACAAAGGATACATAATCAAAGAATATTTTTTTAATTACTCTCTACATCTTTCAGATTTAGAAATAGATTTAGATTCTAATAAAATAAATATCCTTAACAAGAAAGGTGAAGATTGGAAAGTAACTGTTCTAGATACTGGTGAAACAACTCAAACTGGAGGGAGATTAAAAAGAGCGTATGAATTTCTCAAAAATGAAGAAAGTTTTTGTTTTACTTATGGCGATGGATTGGCAGATATAAATATAGCGGATCTAATTTCTTATCATAATAGTCATAAAAAGCTTGCTACCATTACTGCTGTCCTCCCTCCTGGCAGATATGGAGCACTTAATTGCGAAAATAATTTGGTAAAGAGCTTTCAAGAAAAACCTAGAGGAGATGGAGGTAGAATAAATGGAGGATTTTTTGTACTATCTCCTAAATGTATTCCTCTCATAAAAGATGATAATACTGCTTGGGAAGAGTATCCCCTCAAAAAACTAGCTGAAAGTAGAGAGTTAATGGCCTATACACATGATAAATTTTGGCAGCCAATGGATACTTTAAGAGAAAAAAATCTGTTGGAAAAGTTATGGCAGGAAAATAAAGCCCCATGGAAAACTTGGAGCTGATAAATAAATTCCCCAAAATTTAATTAGTTAATATTTGAATCAAAACAATACTCTTTTTTATAGTTCTATATCAGAAAGCCAAGATTGCCATATCAATAATGTCCATAATCTTGATGAATTATCTTTTTCACCACTTAAGTGAGAGGTCAAATTTTTAGATACTATTTCTGAATTTAAATAACCTTGCCTTTTAATAGTTGAGTCTGAAAGCAGATCACAAGCCCAATCTTTTAAAGGTCCTCTCAACCAATTATTAATTGGTATTGCAAAACCTTTTTTTTGATTGTTAATTAAAGAATTAGGCAAATAATTGCTTAAAATCTTCTTAAGTATCCATTTTGTTTTTCGATTTCTTATTTTCATAGAAAGCGGCAATTCCCAGGCTAATTCAGCTACTCTATGATCCAAGAAAGGAGCTCTAACTTCTAAACCAGTTGCCATCGAGGCTCGATCAGTTTTTACAAGGATATCTGAATGAAGATAATTTTGAACATCAGCAAGCATTATTCTTTCAGCAATGGAGGAAGCATATGGTAATATTTCTTTCTTCTGTTGACTACAATTAGTAAATTCTTCATTGAGTAAATATGATGTATCATTCGATCCACAAGTTAAAGAGTTATAAATAGACTCTAAGTTATCGGCATGTAAGATAGATTTTGATAACTTTTGAATTTTTTGTTGAGATAGACCTATATTTTTATTTGGTAAGTTTATTAATAAGCTACTAACTAAAGATCTAACTGAATAAGGTAAGTTTTTAAAAATTTTATGTATTTTAGGTATTAAATAATGACGATTGTATCCGCCAAATAGTTCATCAGCTCCATCCCCAGATAGAACGACTTTAAGACCATTTTTAGAAGCTTCTCTACAAACTAGATATGTAGGGATTTGAGACGAATCAGCGAATGGCTCAGTATAAATACTTGATAAAGAGGGAATTAATTTGATCAAATCTGAGGAGGAAAGGGCCACTTCATTATGATTTGTACCTAAATAAGAGGCTATCAATTTTGCAGCGGGTCCCTCGTCAAACCCCACTTCCCCTTGATTATTATCTGGGAAAGAGATAGTAAAGCTATTTATAGGTTCTTTAGAGGAATGCATTAATAAAGAACAAATCAGGGAGGAATCAATACCGCTAGATAGAAAAACCCCTATAGGGACATCAGAAATTTTCTTTTCCTCAACTGATCTTAATAGTGAATTGTTGACTTCTTTAATTGCAAAATCGTCATTATTAAGATTCAATTCAGACCTATTCTGAGAAATTTTTAAAGGATCCCACCACTTTATAGGATTTATACTTCTGAACTCTAATCTTTCAATATTTTCATAGTTAATTTCCAAATAGTGGCCTGGACTCAATTGATTAATATCATCTTCAATTGTCAAAGGTGCAGAAATAAAACCTTGATTTATAAAAGACTCAAACGCAGCCTGATTTATATTTATTTGATAGTTTTTTAGTGCCCTGAAAGCACTTAAATCTGAAGCAAATAAAAAACTTTTTCTGCTTCTATTATTAAATTTTTTCAAACCATAATAAAGAGGTTTTTCTCCAAATCTATCTCTTACCAAATAAATAGATCTTTTTTTTCGATCCCATAATGCAAAAGAAAACATTCCTGCAAATCTGTCTAATGCTGAATTCAATCCCCAAGTCTCTATACAGGCAAGAAGTGTTTCAGTATCTGAGTTTCCTTTCCAAAAGAAGTTTCCAGTGCTGTATTTGGAAAGATCTTTTCTTAATAATTTATGGTTATAAATTTCCCCATTAAAAACAATTACATATCTACCTGATTGACTTAAAAAAGGTTGGTTTCCATTCTTACTTAAATCTTGAATTGCCAATCTTCTATGAGATAATGCAATTCCAATCTTTTCATCAATCCAACATCCAGAACTATCAGGGCCTCTTGACTTTATATTTTTCGCCATATCATTGACTTCTTTAGCCAAAAGATCTCCCGAAGTACCATTATTAAAATCCCATATACCCGCTATTCCGCACATTTAAAAAACAAGAGCTTTATTTATACTAGTACAAACAAATGCTTGGGAGAAATAATCAAGGTTTCTAATTTAAAATTTTTCGTATAAACTCATTGTTTGAGAAATTACCATTTCAGAATTGAATTTTTTAATTGTACTTAGTCTTGCATTCTTCCCAAATTTCTCAGAAATTACAGGATTATTAATTAAAAATAATATAGCTAGCTTAATCGAAACTGGATCATGCGGAGGAACTATCAAGCCTGATTCTCCATGCTTCACAACATCATTACAGCCGGGAACATTTGTAGTAATTATTGAACATTCCATTGCTGAAGCCTCTAATAATGCCATCGATAAGCCCTCTCTCCAGGACGGCAAGATAACAATATCTGAATTTTCGTATATAGGCTTTAAGTCTGATAATTGACCAAGTAATTTAATCCAACTTTTATTTTTTAATTTGTCAATTTCTCTCTTAGAAAGAAAGCTTCTATTATGGAAAGATAAATCACTTGGCACATATAAACACAAATTAACATTGTCATCAATAAGACTTTCACATGCTTCTAAAAGTTCGATAATACCTTTTTCCTTGATAATCCTTGAAGGGAAAAATATTTTAATAGTTTTTTTAAGGTCAATTTTTTTAATTTCTTTTTCCCTCTTGTAATAATTCACATCTACTCCTGAACCTCTAATAAGAAAAGACTTATTTTTTGAAATTATTTTCAAACTCTGAAAAAAATTCCTATCTTCTGAATTTTGAAAAATTAGATTTGAAGATTTGTGATTAAAAACTTTTCGATATATGAATACCATAAATACTCTATATATAAATGCATTTGTATTTTTAGCTAGAAATACATGACCTAATCCTGTAATGGCATTGAAAATTTTCTTTAAACCAACTATTCTTCCAGCTATAGTTCCATATAAACAAGCTTTAATTGTGAAATGATGAGCCATATCAGGTTTGATTTTCAAAAAAATATTTATCAAATCAATTATGGAAAAAATTTCTAATAGAGGATTTATAGAATTCCTATTGAGTTTCCAATTTACTATTTCACATCCAGTCTCTTTAAGAGGTTTAGAATAACCATCAAAAGGGAAAACCAGAGTTACATTATATTTCTTTAATAATTCTTTAATTAACTTGAATCTAAAATTATATAAATACCATCCTGTATTGGATACAATAATTATTTTTTTCATAAATCTAAAAGATAATTAAAGATCTAAAAATATGGACTAACTTTTTCATAATTTTCATAAATATAGGAAATTACAATATTATTGTTGAAAAAATTATATTCTTATATGGGATCCAACAAAATGAGTGTTTAGCAAATAGCAACCAAATAGAAAGTACAATAAATACACTTACTACTATTAAAACCTTCCAAGCAAATTTATTAAATTTGAAAATACCAGTATCTGGCAAATGGGAAGCAACCAATAATTGAATAGGTAAAAAATTTAAAGCAACCCTATCAACAGCAGTAGATGAAGGTACTATTGGTAGAGCAATTAAGGCGGCGAATGACATCAATGATATGACAAAAAATATTTTCTTAGAAATGTTTGATATTTTAAATTTATTTACATTAAAAATAAATATAAATGAAGGGATAAAACATAAAATAATTCTAATTAATGCACCACTTGAGGCCATGTTTTGCCCCAAATAACCTAATACAAGATTGTCCCAACTAGAAATAATAAATTCGGATATAAAGTAATAACCTATTGGAATGATTAATAAAATTTTCAAAAGATTATTGGATCTTTCGCTTTTAAATGTATAAATAAGTGGAGCGAAAAAAAATAAACCACCTGAACGATGGAATAACATTCCTATAATTATAAGAAAAATACTTTTATAAAATTGACCTTTTTCTAAAATCAAAATCGCCAATAAAAATAGGGCAATAGACACTGATTGTCTTGTATAACCCATTGCTACAACTGTAATAAGATAAGGATAAGCAACACATAAACCTAACCAAGGTCTTGGAAGGCTATCGCAAAATTTAATTAAACAATATGAAAATATTACGGCACAAACTGCATTGACCAAAATAATACCAAAATCGAATCTTGAGAAGATTGAATTAAGAGTGAAATATGCAGGTTCCAGTGTTAACCAATTTTCTATTACTCCATCTCGAATATCCAAAAAAATTTCTAGATATTGATCCCAGTCGCAACCAACTTCATTCCTGAACCCAATAAATAAAGAAAAAAATAATATTAATAAATTTTGGGCCTCTTTTTTAAAAGTATTAAATGCTTGTGTTTCCTCAATTGCTTTAAAACCTAGGAAAAAATAAAGAAGATAATAAAAAATCATTATATTTTTTAGTCAATTAATTAAGTTCAAAAAAATTAAATTAAATACTAGTTCATTATTTGTTTTATTTATATTCAAGAAATAAGTTTCTAATATCATTACTAATTTTCCTTTTTAAAAATTTATTTGTTGCCATATTCTTTTAACTCTTAATTTTCTTTAATATAAAACTTTCTATAACCAAATAATTTAGTCCGCTATTCTTAAAAACAGAAATCGCATCTTCTAAAGAATAAACCAATGGATAACCATGCAGATTGAATGAAGTATTTAATATGCATGGAATACCAGACATTTTATAAAAATCATTAATTAATTCCCAATATTCTGGATTCATTAACTTATCAACGATCTGAACTCTCGCTGTTTTATCTCTTGGATGGATAGCAGCACATATTTCAGACTGAGCTAATTCTGTAGTATCAAATGCCAACATCATATAGGGAGAAAACAAATTTTTAGGATTAACAATATATTTAGAAGCTTTTTCTTTCAATAATGATGGGGCAAATGGCATCCAAAAATCTCTTTTTTTTATTTTGGAATTAATTTTTTCAACGTTTGACCAATCTTTAGGATTCGCTAAAATTGATCTATTTCCTAATGCTCTTGCACCCCATTCCATTTTCCCACTACATCTTGCAAGAATATGATTATTCATAATAATTTCTGCACAATCGCGAGAAATATTCTCAGATTTATTTATAGATATATCATCTTCTTCATTTATGTGTTTAGATATAATTTTTTCAATATTGCCTTCGTAACAAAGACCGCCTAAATATAAATTATTTAAAGAAAGTAAAGGTTTTAATTCTTTTTTTTGTTTTAATTCTTCTTTTTGTTTCAATAATTCTGAATATTCAATCCAAGATGCGCCAAGAGACAAAGATTCGTCCCCACAACTAGGGAAAATAAATAATTCTTCCAATCCATCTATCTCAGAAATTATTTTATTAGCTTTTACATTCATAAAAACACCTCCACCACAAACTACTCTTTTTATTCCAGTTTCTTTTATAATTCCCTCTACCCAAGTTTTTAGGATTTCCTCAGTAAATGTCTGAACTCCCCCTGCTATAGCATCAAATCTCTTGCATTCAAATTTTTCTCTCAAAAATTCATATATGTAACTGGATTCATGTTCGCTGCCTAATTCAAAATTAAAACCATCTTTAGATACTTTTAGAAGTTCATCCAAAATATTTTTGATCTCCAAAGCAAATTTATTTTCAGCATAAGGGGCTAATCCCATAACTTTATATTCATGCTCCCAAGGCTTTAAACCAAGCATATAAGTAACTCTTGAATAAATTTTACCAACAGATGCTTTTCTATTAGTTGAGGAAATTCTTTTAATTTCTAGTCCATTAGCTATTGAAACTGTTGCGGATAACCCATCTCCAGCGCCATCACAAGTTAAAATTAAAGTCTCCTCATTTAAATCAAAAGGAGAACCAAAATAAGCTGCAGATGCATGTGATAAATGATGATCTTGAAATCTTATCTTGTCTTTATTTATATTAATATGTTGAGAAAGTTGTTCTATTCTTTCTTTTCTTCTCTGATCAAAAACAGCTTTTAAATATGACGGTTCTCTTTTTGAATCTTTTATAAAATCAGCCTTGCCAGCTTTGTACCATTCTGATGCATTCTCCAAATAGGATGCAGAATGCATAAAATTACTTGCATAAACTGCTATATCAATATCTTTAGGATCAATATCTGCTAGTTTTAAAACCTCTTCAATTGAAAGCTTAGGATAACCAATTTCATTTTTTTTTCTTGTTAACCTTTCTTCACTAATAGAATATTTTATCTGGCCATCTTGAAGAATTGTAGCTCCACTGTTATGACCATCATGAATACCTAAAATCGTTATCAAGATTTTTTCCCTCAAGATATAACCATAATAATATATTGCCCTTTATTTTTAATTATTTAAAAGTTTTTAATCTTCTATTAGGTTACTTTAACTTAATAAGATTTCCATTCTTTACCCTGAATATTCTATTACAGAACTTAAGATTATTGTCTCTATGAGTAATCATGATCATTGTTAATTCATTATTAATAGAAGATAGATTATTTAATATCTCGAATTCAGTTTTATAGTCAAGTGCACTTGTAGCTTCATCTAATATTAAAAATTGTGGGTTTTTATAAATTCCACGTGCAATTCCAAGTCTTTGCTGCTGGCCACCACTGAGCGAAATTCCATTTTCACCAACTATCGTATCAATACCAAATCTTTTTTTTGAGATATATTCATCTAATAGAGTAGTTTTTAAAACTTTATTTATTTTGTCATTGTCAATTTTATTTTTTTCAACGCCAAAGGCAATATTTTCCTTAATAGAGGTTTCAGCCAAAAAGATTCTTTGAGAAACAAGGGATATTGATTCTCTCCAGTTTGCAATATCAGCTTCGCTACATTCGCCAATATTTATGCCATTAATATTTATTTGACCTAATGAAGGGGGAATTAACCCTATCAATAAGTCCACTAAAGTAGATTTACCTGAACCACTTTCTCCAATTATTGCGATTCGATCACCTTTATTAATTTTCAAGCATAAACCATTTAGCAAATACTTTGAATCATTAGGATATTTAAAATAGATATCATTAAGTTCTAAAGAGGAAAACGTATTTAAATATTTTTCTGAAAAGTTTTGTATATTTTCAGTGGTTTCTAAAAAATCTTTAATTTTATATTTATTTAAAAATTCTAAAACTAAAATTAGACTATCTCTATACAATCTAGTTTTTACTACCCCCTCGTAAATTTTTTGCATCAAGGGAATAATTCTTTGTGATCCTAATGCTAAAGTTACTAAAAGTGGCAAAGCATTATTAAAACCTTCATAAATAACAGTTATACAAGCAACTACAGATAAAATAACTATTCCAAAAGGCTCAATTAAAATCCTTGGATAGGCATTTATAAAAGCAGATTTGGCCATTATTAAATTTTTACTATAATTGGTTTTCTTAAAACTATTTAAAAAATAAGTATATTTTTGATTTAAAATTATTTCTCTTATGTATCCGAAACTTTCTTGGATTATTCTTACGAGTTTCATGTTAATTTTGGGCTGTAATTGACTATTTTTCCTTAATACATTTTTGGATAGACTTAAAGAATAATAATAAAAACAGAAAACTAAAATAGTTGAAATAAGGGTAGCTTTAAAATTAATTACTAATAATGTAATACATAAAAATATGCTTAAAATAAGAGAACTTAAAAGTAAAAGTTGTGGAATTATTATTCCATACACAACTGAAGTAATTTCGGTATTTACAATTGATATAGAATCACCACTATTTAAATGTTCTAAATAAGGTCTATTTATTATTCTGTTAAAAATTTCTGAACTTAAATCATGTCCAACAGAAGCAGCTAGTCTGAAAGAAAACCATAGATTCAACAACCTTATAATTCCGCATAAAATTACAATAAATCCGAAAACCAAAGTTATTGGTAATCTTATATTTTCTGCTGATGTTATGTAAAATTTTGAAGCAATTGAATTTACTATTGATAAATTAAAAATTCTTTCTGGTTCAGACAAAACAGATAGCAAAGGGATTACGCTAGCTAGACTTATAACCTCAGCCAAACTGCTTATCAATAGTAATATTAGATAAACAAAAAACTGAGATTTCCTTTTCTTATTTAGGCTCAACCACAATTTTAATGATAGATTAATTGTTGATAAATCTTTTAATTTCTTGCTATTTGATTCCATGAGATTTTTAAGCTTTAAATTCTCATAGGATTTAAAGTCCGAGGTATTATGCCTTTCAGATCAAATAATAATGAATCATTATGTATTAAACTTCTCCATTGCTGAATATTGAGTTTAACAAATTTTTCATGAGCAACTAAAAGTAAAACAGCTTCGTAACTTTCTTCAAAACTTAGCTCATTACTATACTCAATATCTAAATCGATATTTGTATCGTCGGTAATATACGGATCAACCACCTTTAGCTTGAATGGATATTTAGAGAATTTTTTCAAAATATCAAAAACCTTAGAATTTCTCATGTCAGGACAATCTTCCTTAAAGGTAATTCCTAAAATTAAGATTTTTAGTCCTTTTTTAAAAAGACATTTTTCAACTATCTTTAGAATTATTCTATCTACAAGTCGATCACTAACTTTATCGTTAATTTTTCTTCCAGAACTAACTATTAATGGCTCATAACCTAACTGATTAGATTTATACGTTAAATAATAAGGGTCTACACCAATACAATGTCCTCCAACTAATCCAGGTTTAAAAGGCAAAAAATTCCACTTTGTACTCGCTGCATTAATGACATCTAAAGTATCTATTTTTAGAAGATTACAAATAAATGATAATTCATTCATCAAAGCAATATTAATATCTCTTTGAGTATTTTCTATAATTTTTGCTGTTTCAGCAACCATAATGCTTTCTACTTTATATGTGCCTGCTTTAATAATTGATCCATACAAAAGATTAATCCATTCTGCAGCATCTTTATTTGAACCACTCGTAATTTTAACTATATTGGTTAAAGTATTTTTTTTATCACCAGGATTGATTCTTTCAGGACTATATCCGCAAAAATAATCTTCATTTAGTTTTAAATCTGAGGATTTTGATAAAAGAGGTATACAAACATCTTGTGTAGCACCTGGGAAAACTGTACTTTCATATATAACTATAGGTTTAAACTTATTTGTTTTTTTTGATAAAGCCTTACCTACCAAAGTACTTGCCTCTTTTAATGCCGTAAGGTCAGGTATGTTAAATTCATCTATTGGAGTAGGAACAGTAATAATAAATACATCTGCCTCTTTAAGAAGTTCTTCTTCAAGAGTAAATTCTATATTTTTTAAATCTTTTAATTCTTTTTCTGAAAATTGGTTTGTATAGTCATAAAAATTTCTAAGTCCATATATTCTTTTTTTACTAATATCAAATCCAATAACTTTTCTTTCTAATTTTTTTCCAGTAATCAAGCAATTACTAACTTTAGAAAACTCAATTGCCAATGGCAACCCAACATATCCAAGCCCTATTATTGCTATCTTACACTTCTCGTTAATGGGGAGAGATAATTCTTCTTTCAATATCTTAATATGATTTGATTATTTTAATGATAAGCTTTAATCATAACCAATTTTATAAAATTCTTTATACCACTTTACAAATTCTTTAATACCATTTTTTATTGGTGTATTAGGTCTGTAGTTAATATAATCTTCTAAAATAGTCGTATCTGATTCTGTAGCCCTTACATCACCACTTTGCATTGGGAGATAATTTATATTTGCCTTTACACATAGGATTTCTTCTAGTACTTTCAAAAAGTCAAGTAGTTTTATTGGTTTTGAATTGCCTACATTAAAGACTTTATGAGGAGCCCAACTATTTTCTGGTGACAAGCCTGATTTTTCTAAAGATGAATTTTCCTTCGGTGGTTTTTCTAATACTTTAATGATGCTATTTACAACATCATCAATATAAGTAAAATCTCTTACCATATTACCATTATTATAAACGTCTATTTTCTCACCTTTGATCATTGACTTTGTAAATAAAAATAAAGCCATATCAGGTCTTCCCCATGGACCATATACAGTAAAAAATCTTAACCCAGTAGAAGGTAAGTTATATAAATGACTATACGAATGAGCAATTAACTCATTTGCTCTTTTAGTTGCAGCATATAGGCTAACTGGATGATCCACAGGATCTTTTTCTGAGAGTGGTAATTTCGTATTACCGCCATAAACTGAACTACTGCTAGCGTAAACAAAGTGTTCTATTTTATATTTAATGCAATTTTTAAGAATATTACCAAACCCTATTAAGTTTGAATTGTAGTAAGAGTCGGGGTTTATTAATGAATACCTTACCCCTGCTTGGGCTGCCAAATTGATTACCTTTGAAGGTTTATAAATTTCAAAAATTTCTTCTAGAAAACTATTTTCAGTTATATCACCTTTGAAAAATGAAAAAAGATTTTTAAATTCCTTTGATTTTGATTTAAGGTTCTCTAAACGAGCTTCTTTAAGATTTAAATCGTAATAATCATTTAAAGAATCAATTCCAATTACCCTTACCCCATCCTCAATGAGCCTTTTACATGTATGAAAACCTATAAAACCTGCTGCCCCAGTAACTAAAACAACCATATTATATTGATCTCCAAAAGTATTTAAAGCCAATCAATATTATATACTAAAGTAATGTGGGAGAAATATTAAATAAATGTTTTTTGTATCGTTTATTTTATTTTTAATAAATTTTTTTATAACCTCTAGCCTATCGCCAATACTTCAAAAAATTGGCTCCAAACTAGATTTAATTGATAGGCCTGACAATAGAAAAATAAACAAAAGATCTTTAGTTCGGGTAGGAGGTATATCTTTTATCGCAAGTTTTATTATTAGCTATATTATTTTAGTTTTTTTTACTAAATATAATTTAATAATAAATAATGAATACAAAAACTTCTTCACAATTTCAATAATAATTAGTCTTTCATCTTTCTTATTAGGATTTGCGGATGATTTAAAAAGTTTATCTCCTATTTTTAGATTATTTATGCAAATCATAATTTCTGCATTTGTCTGGATTTGTGGTATTCAAATAAATAATATTGATATATCGTTTTTAAGATTAGATATTGAATTTATACAGGTAAGTAGTTTAATAAGTTTTTTTCTTACAATCATTTGGATAACAGGTATAACAAATGCAATCAATTGGATTGATGGTCTTGATGGCCTTGCTAGCTCTTTAGTTGGGGTGAGTTCTCTAAGTCTTGGAGTATTATTTATGAGAGAGGGAAACATTCAAGAAGGATTAGTTTTAATAGGCATATCAGGTTCATGCCTGGGATTTTTAATATTCAATCGATATCCAGCAAAACTAATAATGGGCGATGGAGGATCCTATTTCTTAGGATTTAATTTAGGATATCTAAGTATTTTAGGGGGTAGCTCCTATTTAGTTTATGACTCGATTAATGTTTATACTCAAAAACTTCATATTTTTATTTTAATATTTCTCATTCCTCTTTTTGATATGACCTATGTCATATTAGTAAGATTATCAAAGGGATTATCACCTTTTTATCCAGATAATAATCACATACACCATAGATTAATGAATATTGGCCTAACTCACGATAAGGTAGTTAAGTTTTTGACAGTAGCGAATATAGTAATTTGTATTTTTAGTTTAATTATTTTATTTTAGAAATCTCCTTATGCTCGATATATTAATTAAGAATTACCTTTTAGAAGGTTCTTAAAACTACTAACCATAAATGCAGCTAATTTAATTGAGTCAATTGTGATATTTATGAAAATAAAATTAGCCCAATTTATGATATTAAGATTTTTAAAGTTAAATCCTTTTAATAAAGGCAACCAAATTATTCTTACACCAATATAAATCGCCATTATAGTATTGATCATTATTTTTGTTATGTGCGGCAAATAAAAAATACTATCTTCTTCCCATTGCGAAAACATATAATTCCAATTAAAAGAAATAAAAATCAAACAAAGAGCTATAAAGAAAAAATAAAGATACTTCTGTCTTTGAAAAATTTGCACTTCGGCAGAAGAGGAACAATAATATTTGTACCATTTTTTGCAAAGATAGGAAAAGGTCTTATTACGCAACCCAAAATAGTTAATTGTTGGGCATTTTTGGTTTTTGATATTTTTATTAAATAGTAAACATCTTTTAATCCAATCAGAATCTTCTCCAGATCTTACGAAAGGTAAAAACCATCCAATTTTGGCAAATAAATCTTTTTTTATTAATGCTCCAGGAATTGTATATAAAGGTTTAAAGCCATATGTCGCAGCAATAAATAATTTCTCAAAATCATTTGAATATTTATAAATTGTTCTACCTAAAAATCCATCTGGATTATCAATAAGCAACTTTAAAGAATTCTCCAACCAGTTTGTTGCAGGAATAGTATTTACATCTAAAAATGCAATATAGTTTCCTGTAGAAAGATTAAGACCAATATTTCTTGCCTCCCCTGGACATAGTTTTTTATTTTTAAAGATATTGATCAACTTTCCATTAGTTATTAGTTTAAGTTGATCTATGTCAAAGTTTTTTTTTAAATAAGTGCAATCATTTATTACAGCAATAATCTCATGAGTATAGTCAATATTTTTTTTTAAATTTTCTATTAAAAAAATAAATTTTTCTATTTCTTTTACTGATACTGGAATAACTAAAGAAACTTTTATTGGAGAATTTAAACCTGATTGATTATTAAGCATATAAATAAATTTTATAATTAGTCATCATTAATTAATTCATAAAATGTTATTCCAGTTATGATGTCTCTTAATGGTGCGAATATAGTCTGTACACCTCTACTGAATTTTGTGTAGTTAACAGCATTAACATTAATAATATCTCCATCCTTTAATATTGGATTATTAATAATTGAATTATTTTTATTAATATTGTATTTATATCTTGATACGTTTATTGCTCCATATTCATCTTCCCTAATTAATTGAATATTCTGCCTATTTGCTTGCCAATCAACTGGACCCCCAGCAATCATAATAGCTTCAATTAATGAAACCCCAGAAACAACCATTTTTTCTCCTGGTGCTTTAACTTCGCCAACGACAGTAATACCTATTTTAGCTGGAGCCAAAGTGGCCTTAGCAAGTTTATACTGAGTTTTACTAAATTCATTTGTCGAATTAATTTTCAGAACATCCCCATGGCTTAGTTTAATATTATTAGACTGGTCTCCATCTTCAACTAATGATATCAGATTTAAAGATGTAATTTTTTTTATTAATTCTCCATCCTCTTTAAAAAGCCTTATCAATTTTACATCTTCTAAATTTGATTTACTTGTAATTCCACCAGCCAGTTGTAATCCATCAACTAATCTTGGTGGATTTTCTAAAATATCTTCAATTTGGTACAAACCAGGTTTCTGAACTTCACCAATTATTGAAATATCTAAAGGCCTTGAATGGCTTAAACTCAATTGAAGATCAGGAACAATCAATTCTTTAGAATATTTTGATATTAAATCATTTCTCGCTTCTTCTAAAGTTTTATTCTCGATAAAGTAATTTCCAATAACTGGGAGAAAAATCCATCCATCATTTAAAACTTGAAATTCGCCGTTATAAACTTCTAAATCAGTAAATTTTAATTCTAAAATGTCTCCTGATCCAATCAGGTAATTGTATGATGTACTGGATATAGAATTCTTAAAATTATTACTTCCTATATTAGTTGAATCATTTATATTTATATCCTCAGATGCCGCAGGTAAAATGGGAAAAAATATATTAAAGATTCCAATAAAGATAAACGTAAAGAAAATATTTTTCCTCATAAATCTAAAACTTACTTCCGATTAGTTTGTATTTATATTATCAGAAAACGATAAATTTATTATGATATAATAAATTAATTCCAAAAAAAAATATTTTAAATTAAAAAATTCTTGAAGCTAAATGGAGAAAAATATAAATCTAAAAGATAGTTCAAGTAACGATGAAGAAAACTTAACCTTATCTCAGATTTTTTCAATCCTTATAAGAAGGTCAAAATTATTTGGCATAGTTACTTTATTCTTTTTTTCTGGATCAGTTTTTTTTACTATATATCAGCGAACCACGAATCCAATTTTCAGAGGTACTTTTATTATTATGACCTCGGATCCGATAGGAAATGAACCTGCATCTGCTCCTACTGCGAAAGATTTGGCTTTACAGTCATTCACTGCTAGTTCCAAAGTTGATTTTCCAACTCTAAGAATATTTCTAAAAAGTTCATTAGCATTGAAGCCATTAGCAAATAAGATGAATTTGAGTATGGAGTATTTAGAGAGGGTAATCAAGATAAAAGATGAAAAACTGGCTAGAAGTCCAGGAAATATAATTAATGTCTCTATTAATGTAAAAGACTATAAATTAGGAAAAAAATTAATTTCTAATTTATCAGATACTTATATGCAATTAGCCAATGACTGGAGGAGAAAAAGATTAAATGATGGACTAGATTTTTTAAATTCTCAGGTACCTGAAATAAATCAAAGACGTAGCAAAATTAAATCAAAATTATCTGACTTCAGAAAAAAATATACTTTTATTGACCCAAGAATTGAAGGATTAGGAATAAAAGAAAATATAAAAAAACATAACGACTCTATCAAAGAAATAAATCGAAATATAATCAACCTAGAAGAACTTAAAAAAGATGTTGAATCTAGAAGATTAACATCATTAGGGTTTGAAGAAAGATTTGGAGATAAAGGTACTGGGCTTGGGGTTGAGATCGAGAATGCTAACTCCCCAATTATTAAAGAAGCATTGAAACTAGAGGAAAAACTTGAAATGAAAAAAGGTTTATATAAAGATAAATCTTTAGTTGTTCAAAATATACAAAACCATTTAGATTCGATAAGACCTACCGTAATTAAAGCGCAATTAGAAGCTATAGATGCAGCTTCAGAATTTTATAAAGATCAATTATCCTCTTATAAACTCGCAATAAACAATTACAAGAATGAATTTGTTTTACAACCAGACATAATAAAAGGCTTTGAGGATATTCAGCAAAGAATTGAATTAAATGATGAGAGCCTTGGATCTATTATAAGAGCAAGAGAAATGTTTAGACTTGAAATTGCTCAAAAGACAGCCCCATGGACTTTGATTTCTCCTCCAAAAATGTATTCAGACCCTACTGGGCCTAATGTACTAAAATATCTCGCTTGGGGATCCTTCATAAGTATTTTTTTAGGAGCATTAATTGCTTACATTAGAGACAGACTGGATAATGTCTACCATGATCCAGCTACAATTATCGACAATATAGGTTCTATTAGCCTAGGTCTCATTCCTTATATATCTTTTTTTGAGGGTATTAGAGAACAAAAGAAATTCATTTTAAAAAACTTAGACAAACAAATAGAAGACGATAACCTTAATAAGGACAAAGAATCTTTAACAGCCAATAAAGATGAAAAAATCAATAGTTATCAAAGATTCTTTTATCAAGAGGCTTTTAGAAATATCCTTACATCTATAAGATTTCTTGAAAGTGATAAAGAAATAAATGTAGTTACAATTACTAGCTCTGTCCCAGCCGAAGGTAAAACCTTAGTAAACATATTATTAGCAAAAACATATAGTGAACTAGATAAAAAAGTATTACTTATTGATGGTGACATGAGAAAACCACAATTACATTACAGATTGGGAATGAATAATATTTTAGGCCTCTCCAACATTCTTACAGATTCTTCATTAGATGTCAGTAAAGTTATAAAAAAAGTTGAAGGCTATGAGAACTGGGATGTTATTACATCGGGTTTTGTACCACCCGATCCTGCAAGGCTTTTAAGCTCTGATCGAATGAATGAATTTATATCCACCTTAAAAAATTTACAAAGATATGACATAGTAATATTTGATTGTCCTCCTGTTATTGGATTAGCAGATGCTTCTTTAATTGCTGAAAAAACGGATGGTATGATTCTTTTGGTTTCATTAGACAAAGTGCCTGTTGGTCTTCCTTTAGAAGCTAAAAAAATTATGAAAAATAGCGGAGCCGAATTTTTAGGAGTAATCATTAATTCAATGAAAGAAGTTAACAATAATTTACTTACCAACAAAAGTTATGGTTATGGTGATCTTTACGCACAATATGCAGAAGAAGAGAATCTTTCAGAAGAATTAACCTCAAAACAAATTTTAATAAATAAGATCAAAGAGTATTTTGACAAATTTCTAAAATGGTTGGATAACTAAGAAATAAATGGGCTTGAGTAAATTTAAAATCAATTGGGTTCTTAATGAAGAGCTTGCTGTAGGAACAGCTCCTCAAAAGCAGAAACACTTAGAAAAATTAGCCGATGAGGGTATTAAGGCAATATTAAGTCTTTGCGGTGAAAATGAAGTAAAAAATGACCTTAATTTGGATGAATTTTTTGATCATAAAAGATATGTTTTACCAGATCATAAGACAGGGAAGATTCTTACTTGTATTGAATTAAATGAATCATTAGAAATTTTAAGAAATTTACTTAAGTCTGGGCCCGTTTTTGTTCATTGTTATGCTGCAGTTGAAAGATCTCCTTTAGTTTGTATGGCATGGTTAATGAAGGAACATCACTTAACTCTTCAGCAATCCCTTGATTATTTAATGCAGTCAAATCCTGGGACAAATCCTTTACCTGGTCAACTGAGAGTGCTAAAAGAGATATAAAACATATGTGTAAATGTACTTTATAAGTAAATTAATTCCACTTTTAATACTTCCCTTCGGCTTGACATTAATATTTTTAATTATCTTTGCAAAAAAAAAATCCTTAATTTTATTAGTTCCAACAATATTTATTTCATTTTTTGGTAATGGTATTATCTCGGAAATGTTATGGAGATATATAGAGTCTCCATGGGAAAGATTGAGTGTAAAAGAAATGCCGAAAGCCGATGCGATTGTAGTTTTGAGTCAAAAAAGGCATTTACCACCCGGCAAAAGTAAAATAATCGAGTGGTGGCACGATCCTGATAGATTCATGTCTGGTTTGATGCTTTTAAAAGCAAAAAAAGCAGAAAAAATAATTTTTACAGGTGGGTCTAGTCCTTATCTTCCTGAGTTACCCCCTGAAGGAAATATTTATAAGCAAGAAGCGATAGCATTTGGAATCGAACCTAATAAAATTTTAACTACAAGACCTGTAAGTAATACCATAGAAGAATCCAAAGCAGTTAAATCTATACTTAGTAATAAAAAGGCAACAATATTATTAGTAACCAGTGCATTCCATATGAAAAGAGCAAAAAAATTATTTGAAAAAGAATCAATTATTGTTATACCTTACCCTGTAGACTTCAAATCAAGTAAATACTTTGGGAAAAAAAAATTATTAAATCCATATAATTTTTTTCCAAATGCGAGCAGTTTACATTCAAGTTCTAAAGCTATTAGAGAAATTATGGGGAGATTAAAATACAACACTTTTTAAAAGATAAAATGTTATTTGCTTAATTAAAAATGGAAAATTATTCAAATTTATTAATCATTGATGCAGAATGGACTGCATGGGAAGGTTCGATGGAGAGAAATTGGAGCTTAGAAAATGAATATAGAGAAATAGTACAAATTTCAGCCATTAAAATTTATAACTTAGAAACCCTTCATAATACGCAATTTTTCTCGATTTATATAAAGCCGAAAATCAATAGTTTATTAAGTGATTACTTTATAAATCTAACGGGTATCAAACAAAAAGATATAGAGACAAATGGTATGGATTTAGTATCAGGCTCAAAATTACTTTCTGAATTTATTAAAAATTGTCATTGTCTATCATGGGGAAATGATATAAAAAGAATAAATGATAATCTAGATTTAATTTCATCAAAATTTAAAATTAAGCCTTCAAAATCTTCAGATATTCGAGAACTATTTAGACTTTATGGAGTTAATACTAAAGATTATACTTCTGGGTTAATTGACAATTATAGTAATGAAAAAAGCATAATTAAACCAGGAAGTAACCATAACGCATTATCGGATTGTGTCTCCATGGTTTCTGCATTATCAAAATTCGAAAGGTCTCATGGGAAAGATGTTTTAATTAATTATTTAAGCAAACTAAAAAAAATATAAATTCATCTTTTAATACAATATCCAATTGCCACATCAATAGAATGTGATATGGATATTTCTAAAAATATTTTTGGATAACTTTTTAATATTACATAAGGCTTACCATTGGAATAATGTCTTATCTCAATAAAATTAAACTGAATTTTATTTTTATTATTTAACGCTTTTATAACTGCCTCCTTAGCAGCATATATGCCTAATAAAGTTATTTTAGGATCTGGCCTAGAAAGAGAATAAACCACTTCAAGTTCAGTAAACAATGAAGATCTAAGGTTTACATTATCTGATGAGAATATATCATCAGGGAAAGAAGACAAATGTTGTATATCTACTCCTATTCCAATTTCATTTGAATTATGATCTTGTTCATTATTAGAAGAATCAAAATAAATATTTAAATCTTTTTCTATAGAACTTTCTTTATTATTTTTTGGGAAAGTTTGATTTTTTTCAATACTATTAAGAATCTCTCTTATTGTAGTTTCAGCTGTTATTTCTTCAAATTCAATTTGGGGGAATACTTCTTCTAATCTCACTTTAACCCTTTCTGCCAATAAGGAGCTAAAAAGATTTATTACTTCCCATAATTTTGATTCTTCTGTTATCTTTACATTTTTATTTAAAGGAAATTGTTTAATTACTTCAACTAAATTTTTATAGATATTTTTTTCCAATGTTACCAGCCCCCCAAACATAAATCACAAATATATCTAGCATTATTCTCAGTAGATATTACCTTTAATAAAAAAGCGTCATTTCCTCTGTCTCTCTCTAATTCATTAATATTTGCTCTGCATTTAAAACAAAAATATTCTTTTTTAATAGAACTTGAATTTAAATTATTTTCTTTATCAGAAATATCAAAAAATTCTCCCTTTGAATTTATCTTACTCTTATTATTTGATAACTTATCAATGAGATTATAAATTTGACTCCTAATTATTTTTATAGAATCATTTTCATGATTATCAAAGATTATATTTATTTTGAAGGTATTATTTTTAATATCAAAACTTTTAAAAATTATAATAATTGTTTTATTATTATTTAAATCAATTCTTAAACATCCATTTATTATATCTTTAAAAAACAATGCATTTTTAAAAGAAGAATCAAAAAAGTTTTCATGAATATCTTTTATAGAATTATTATTCAACTTATATGATAATTCGATATATTCTGAATTATGCAATTCAAGATTTAAGAATAAATCCTTAGGGAAAAATTCTGTTCCTAGTCGAAATAGTTTTTCAATCACCATTAAAATAAAATATTTAATAGTTGATTCAAAATTAAATAACTTAGTGAACTCCTTTTCAAAAAGATTTAAAGAAAATATTTCTGAATTAGAAGTATATCTATCTATTTGCTCTTTGATGTATTTGAAATAAATTTTGAAAAATTTTTCTTTATTACTTAGAGTTGAATAATCTTTATTTTGATCAATAATTAACTTTGATATTATTTCTCTCATTATTCTTCTTTGAATTTTTCCACTTTTTGTTTTGGGTAGATAATCAAATAAAATTATTTCTTCTGGCAGATGATATACACTTAAATTTTGTCTAATCTTATCAAGAATATTTTTATGAATATTTTCAAATTCATACTCTCTATTTTTGTTTAATGAAATAAAAATTATAGGCTTTTCACCTAAAATATTATCATTTTTTGATACGACACAAGCTTCACTGACCCCTTTTATAGAGAGACATATACTTTCAATCTCTGCGCTAGATATTCTGTGACCTGCGGTATTTATAACATCATCACTTCTACCTCCTACATAAAGAAATCCCTTATTATCAAAATATCCAACATCATGTAATCTATAAAAACCCTCTGAAGTGAAATAATTTACTTCTCTATCAGATTGAATTTCTTTGTATATTCCTTCCCAATATTTTGAAATAATTATTTCATTTGGGTCTATATTTTCAGCATCTAGTTTTTCATTACTAAATTTTTCCTTTGCAATAAATAATCCTAAATCCTCTCTAGGTTTACCAACTGATGAATAGTCATCCGGAAGACCATCCTCATCTCTCGGAGCAACTAATATACCCCCAGTTTCAGTCTGAAAATAAGTATTAACTATTGCTTTTCTTGAAGGCTTAAAAAATTCTGCAGCCCATAAACCAACTTCATGTGCTAGAGGTTCACCACAAGATCCTATTCTTTCTAGGCTGGGAAAAAAAGAATTATTATTATTATAAATTTTATTCTCATCAAATCTACTTTTTAGTAATCTGAGAAAAGTAACTGATGAATAGAAGCAAGTAATTTTTAATTTATTAATTAAATCAAAAATATTTGTATTTTCTAAAAGATAATTTAAATTTTCACACAAAATAGTTTGTGAGCCATTTGAAAGTGGGCCATAAACTGCATAAGTGTGGCCATTAATCCAACCAGCATCAGTCGCACAGAAAATGATTGAATTTTCATTAGCCCCAAAAAAATAATTAGTAGAAAATTTTGCGTAATTTATATATGATCTAACTCCATGAACCACGCCTTTAGGTAAACCTGTTGAACCTGAAGTAAACAATGTAAAAAGTGCAGAATCTTTTGAATATAAATTAGGTAATGATGTATATTTAATATTTTCATTAAATTCTTCAAGTAAATTTTCAGCATTTATCTTATATTTTGCTTTTATATTCATTATTTCTATATTTTCTAATTTTTCAATTTTTGAAGATTGATTATTTGAGAAAATAACTATATCAGGTTTGAATAATTCTATCCTTGCTAGTATTGCTTTATGAGATAAATCTTCAAAGCAAATACTATGATGAGCTCCTAGATAAGCACAGGCCAGCATAAAAATCAAAGATTCCTCTGAACTACCAATAATTCCTAAAATTTTTATCTGTTTTTTTATAGAATTATTTAAAAGCCTAGTTATTTTTCCAACAAGAGATTTAACTTGTGAATCCAGATAATCCTTATTTATCTCTTTAATTGTCCCATCTGATTTTATTATTTTCGCTAACACATCATTTTTATTATATTTTTTTAGAATAAATTCATATAAATTGAAATTTTGGTTTTCAAACGAATTATCTCTCCAATTTTCCGGAGGAATATCAATTATTAAATTAGACATATTACTAACATATTCAAAAATATATTATCCTAAAATTATGGATAATGAAAATTAGTTTATGAAAGCATTAATAAAAGTTGTTGGGCTAAATTTTATTTTTAAAATCAATAGCGCCATATGGTTTTTAATACTTAAATTAAAAGGTATAAAAGTTGGAAGAAATTTTTATATTGAAGGTGTTATATTTCTAAAGCTTAAAGGTGATGATTATTCGAAAATTTCAATAGGGAATAACGTATCTATCAATGGTGATTTAGATTTAAGAACTAGAGAGTCTGGGAAAATAATTATAAAAAATGATATAAACTTCGATAGTGATATAAGAATAGTAGCAGCAAGGAATAGCGAAATAAATATAGAGAATGGAGTAAGGATTGGAAGAAATACTATGATAGTTGCAGGTGAAGATGTAAAAATTGGTGCAAACGTACTTATTGGCCCTAATTCTTTAATTCAAACTTCTAATCATGGATTTTCAAATCCAGGAGATATAAAGGGACAAAAATATTCACACAAGCGCATCGAGATTGAAAATGGAAGTTGGATTGCTACATGCGTAATATTATTACCTGGAGCTTTTATTGGCGAAGGATCAGTAATAGGAGCAGGTTCAGTTGTTTCAAAAAAAATCAGTCCAAAATCAATTGTTTCAACTCCGCCGGCAAAAATAATATCTAAAAGATCTTAAATATAATTTATAATGATTTTAAATTATTCAAAAAATAATTAACTTTATAGCATCAGTCAATTGATCTATTTTATCAAAATATTTATCAACATACTTATTAGTAGAACTAGTTATTAATTCCTTAGATTTTTCAAGAATATAAACTAGTGCGCCGTTTTCAGAAGCCTCAATAACGGTAGTTGATGTGGGATTACAAGGTATATATATTTTTGTTCTTTTAGCAAGTTCTACAAAATCTTCATTGCCTGCAAATATCTCAAAATTTTTATTTTCAGAATTTATTGTTGATAAAAAATCATTTTTTGTTTGTGCGGGATGTAATTTTATAGCAAAACTTATATTATTTATTTGTAGCTTTTCAATTAAAGTTTTTAGGTTTGAATACATCACTCTAGAAGTACCTATAAGCAGATCTATATCCTTTTTAAAATTTTTAGCTTTGTTTTTTATATTTTTATTTTGTTTGTAAACTTTTGATTTAACGGGATAATTAACTTCAAACTCATTTCTTGTTAAAATTATTTCGGAAGGAAGAGTAAGAATCTTTTCATATAATTTAGGATACATATACCCTATATGATTTGGTGCAATAATGGAATGTTGAAATTCCTGAGAAATAATATTTAGCTTATTAGTAAGATAGCAAACGCTTTTAAGAGAACCATCATTTATTAGTCCTACTGAATTAAGATTTTTAAATCTTTTTAATATGTTTTTCCAAATAAAATATGATGATTTAAATTTTTTATAGTTTTCTGTAAATATTTTTACAAAATCAATTTCAGTTTTGAAATTATTATTAATTTTTTCATCAATATATTTAAATTCTGAGATTAGAGATTTTGGTACAAATACAAATCTACTTAATAATTTAATAATAAAATCAACACTTTCTTTTTTAAGACCGTTTTGATTTATCAAGTTATTATTAGTAATCAAAAATGATTGAGATTTAAATTTATTAATTTCTTGATTAATACAAAATAAGTTTCTATTAAAGATAAATATTCTTTTATATTGATTTTTTTTCATAAAATAAAATTTGATAAAATAACCTATTAAATTTAAAAACTTCCTTGTCAATCTAAAGATCTTTAAAATTAAATCCTCGTATGTTTTTAAAGGATAACTGTAAATACCATTAAATTCACACAACGCGAATTGAACATCATACCTTACAATATCCCACCATTTAAATCCTTCTGAATCAATACAAATATAAAATAATTTATTTCTTTTCTCAAAAGAATTAAAATCCAAAATAAACTTTTCTAAGTTGTCAGAAATATTATCTTTCATTTCTCTTGATAATTATTTAAATATTTTCTTGCATTTTCTAAATCTTCAAAATTATCAATATCTATAGACCTCTCTTTTTCCATAATGACAAGTCCTAAATCCCCTCCCCATAATTTACCTGTTAAATCAAATAATTCTCTTTTTACAGAAAAAATGGCTCCATTTCTTCTATAAAAAATAGGTAACTTTTGCCTGCTTAAGAATTCATAATTCGGAAGGAGAGATTTAGCATTACCTTCTTCTAAAATATAAGTTTTTGCGGCGCTATTATCAGATTTATAAACACTTAAAACTGAATCATAATTTTCTTGATTAATCATATTTAATGCATTTAAAATATCTTTTTTCTGCCTTAAAGGTGAAGTTACTTGAAGTATAGTAATTGAATTAAATCTTTCACATTTGAAATCAACTTCTTTAAGTAAATGTTTTACAACAGATGCTGTAGTAGCATCATCAGTAGCCAGTTCCATTGGTCTATTTACTAAAAAAATACCATTATTCAATGTAATATTTTTAAGCTCGTGATCTTCTGTTGATACGAAAATATTATTTAATGGAAAAGCCGATTTTGCTTGATTAATAGTCCATTCTAGAAGAGAAATATTTTTATATATTTTCCTAGCATTTTTTCCAGGAATACCCTTACTTCCACCTCTTACTGGAATAATACATAAATTTTTATCCATAATAAAACTATTCTTTTATGTAATGTATTTTTTTCTGTATGGTAGTTTTACAAGTAGCTAAATAATTTGCAATCTTTTTACCAGATTTTCCGTCCCCTACAATAGTAGATTTTTTATATTTCCCATGTTTTATCTGATAATTTATAGCTTCATATATATTATTACTATCATGATTTACATCAATTACATTATCACTTTTTTCTCTTCCTTCTTGTCTTGAACCAATATTTACACAAGGTGTTCCTAAGAAAGCACACTCTCTAAGTCCTGATGAAGAATTTCCAACAATACATTTCGCATTTGCCAATAAACATATATAATCCTCAGGTGAAAAATTTCTATAAAATCTCATATTTATAGTATTATTTTTCTCTCTGAATGATCTTATCCCTTTAGAGACATCATCTGAACCCGCATCAACATTTGGCCAAAGCCAAATAATTTGCATTCCCTTCTGGGCATGCTTAAAAGCAGCACTTAAAGTGTGATTAATTTGAGCAAATCCCTCTCCGTATTCTGTAGTAATTGGATGTTGTAGTACTACTATAAAGTCCTTATCTGGGTCAATCTCTTCACCAACTCCCCCATATTTTTTAAAAATTTCAGGGTCTAATTTCAGATCAGATTCTGCGACCAAGTCAATTGCTGGACAACCGGTTAAGTAAACTGAACTAGGATCTTCACCTAATCGTAAAATAAAATCTTTTGCTCTTTCCGTTGCCGGGAAATGAATATGAGCTAATTTTGTTATTGCATGTCTAACTGATTCATCAATAGAACCGGTTACTTCACCACCCTGAGTATGAGCAAGAGGAATATTCATATAACTTGATGCGATTGCAGTGGCAAGAGTTTCAAATCTATCAGCAACTGTCAATACAATATCGGGTTTTAAATTTTCAAAATGCGTAGCTAATTCAATAATCGCCAAACCAGTAGATTTAGCCATTGTTGTTGGATTTTCGCCTTCTATTATTGATGATACAGTTGCTAATTCTTTAAAACCATCTGCACGTATATTATTAATTGCCGAACCGAATCTTGTTAGTAGAGCTGATGAACCAACTATTAACTGTAATTCTAAGAGAGGATGTTTATCAATTTCTCTCATTACTGTTTTTATTCGACCATAGTTAGCTCTACTATGAACAGCTATACAAACCTTTCTTTTCATTCAATCTCTTCTAATTTTAAAAGTCTGTTTATTTTAACATTGGTTTTTAATTTCTTCCCTATGAGTTTATGAAGATCTTGAATTGGGACCCCAGAACCAGGTTTTTTTAGAGAAAGATCTTTTTCATTAATTATGTGACCTTTTTCAAAATCACCATTGTATGTAAGACTTTTACCAAAAAGTTTTTTTTGTTTATTAAGATCCTTAGCTATAAGATCTTTATTGATTGGATTTAATCTCATAATTTCTAAGTCTTTTGAAAAACTAACAATTGATTCTATTTCTTCTAAAGTTAAAGAGGATGATACATCTGGACCAAACATTCTTTTATCGAATGTGGCATGGACTTCAATAATGTTAAAACCATTTGCTAATGCTGCTAGAGAAGGAGATATTGATCCAGAATGGTCAGATAATCCGACCCTACAATTATATTTTTTTTTAAAATCATGCAGAATGTTTAGACCAACTTCTGCCAAATTAGTTGGATACTTACTTGTGCACTGCATCAAACAAAAATTACTTTTCTCTTTTTTTAGTAATTTTATTAATTGATCTATTTCAGCCCAACTACTCATCCCAGTACTTATTATCATAGGCATTTCTAATTTTAATAATGATCTAAAAATACCATTGATAGAAATGTCACCAGAACCTATCTTCCAACCTTCTACCCCAATATCTTTTAGTAATTTTACTGCCGCTAAAGAAAAAGGTGTACTTAAAAATAATATTTTTTTTTCATCAGCATGTTTTTTTAATTCTAACCATTCTTTCTTAGTAAACTCCATTCTTTTCCAATATTCATATCTACTTTTATCTTGATATGAGAAATTTACTCTAAATTCATCATCAAATGATGACTCTTCTGCTGCTATATGAGTTTGAAACTTAATTGCGTTTACCCCTGCATCTGCACACGCATCAATATATGCATGAGCCATACCAAGAGATCCATCATGGTTTTGACCAATCTCTGCAATTATTAACGATTTAGATTCTATAGATAAGATTTCGTCTAATTTCATTGCAAAAATTCAATCACCCTCTAAATTAAAACATAATATCACCTAAGGTAATCTAGAAATTATAAAACTACTAAAAAATGTAGGTTAGTAATTACTGATTATGATATTTTTATAAAAGAATATTATTATGGTCAATCATTTATAACGCTCAAATTCATAAAATATAGATGGTAAAAATTAACGAAAATTAGAATATTTTTATTGATCTTGATTACTTCAAAATAGAAATAAGTTTTACCAATTCCCTACAAAGGATTAAGAAAAAACTGCTTAATTTCAGAACATTTTGAAAATCTTATATTAAGCAAGATTTTACTTATTCTTGAGTATTGAAATCAAATAACTCAATACCTTTAAAATTTCTATCTTTGATAAATTTTCTTTTTTTATCATTTTCGGATAGTAATGAACATGGTAAGGGCCAATTTATATTTATTGCAGGATCAAATGGATTAATTCCATTATCATGTTCAGGAGAAAATTTTTCAGTTACGAAATAAATTATTTCAGTATCATTTTCCAATGTTTGAAAACCATGAGCAAAACCTTCAGGTATGACAAGAAATTTTTTATTTTCTGGTGTAAGTATTTGCGAAAAATATTTTAAATAAGTTTCTGAACCTTTTCTTAAGTCTATTGCTACATCAAATAAAGAACCATTACAACAAGAAACAATTTTTGTCTCGGCGTATGGATAAAGCTGAAAATGACACCCCCTAACAGTACCTTTTAATTTTGATAAAGACCGATTAATTTGAGAAATATTTTTTTTTAAATTGAAATTTTCTTTAAATTCATCAATACAGAATACTCTTTCAAAATATCCTCTTTCATCTTTTTTTGATATTATTTCTCCTTGCAACAAATCGTTGATAGGAGTCTTATTTATTAAGAAATTTTTCACAGAGATTTAACTAAAAATTTTCATTATTATACTCCCTTATATTTTCTGAACATTTAATAAAAGGGCTAGCCCCTTTATTGACTTCAAAGTACCAATCAGATGTTTTTTTTATAGTTTTTTGAAAGTCCCACTTTGCACGCCAGCCTAAATATTTAATTGCTTTGTCACTTATCAGATTCAGTGTATTTGCTTCATGGTATTCAGAAATGCCAGTATCAATTTCGTAACTTCCATCCCAAAAAATTAAAAATTCCTTAACTAAATCTTCAACTGTTTTAGAGGAACTAATATTTGGTCCAAAATTAAAAGAACTTGCATAGAGTTGTTTGTCTTCTTTTTTATTAAATTGACATTCATGTAATTTTTTAGCTAAACATAAATATCCATATAATGGATCTAAAACATGTTGCCAAGGTCTTATTGATTTAGGATTTCTTATGAGAATATTTTTTTGTAATGATAATGATCTAACAATATCTGGTACCAGTCTATCTTTAGCCCAATCTCCTCCTCCAATAACGTTGCCTGCTCTTGCAGTTGCTATTAACAGGTTTGAATTTTGATAATTATGATTACCACAAAAACTTTCTCTATAACTAGAAATTGCAATTTCCATAGCTGCCTTACTTGCACTATATGGATCGAGACCGCCTAGTTCATCATTTTCTCTATAACCATAAAACCACTCTTTATTTTTATAAACCTTATCAGTAGTTATAAAAACAGCAGAACATTTATTATTAAGACTTTTCAAACACTCTAATAAATTTAAACTACCCATGACATTTGTATTCCAAGTTTTCAAAGGATCCTTATAACTATTTAGTACTAAGGGCTCTGCTGCCAAATGAAAAACAATTTCAGGATTTACATTTTCTACAAATTTTTTTAGAGAATTAAAATTATTTATATCTCCCTCATTATGATTTAAATTTCCTGACAAATTTTTTAAATTTTGATTATTCTCAAGAAAAAGATCTTTAAAAAATTTTTGTTCATTATTTAATTCTAATGAATATCCATTTACTTCTGCTCCAAGCATTAATAACCACAAAGTTAACCAGCTGCCCTTAAATCCTGTATGACCAGTAATCAAAACATTTTTTTTTTGCCAGAAATTGTTATTCATTAAATTTATTAATTTTAAGGTAGAAATTTTTATCAAATCATTACAAATAAGATTTTCAAAAAATTAAATACTTTAGATAAATATTAAATATATAGATATAAAGATAACACAAACTCAAGTAGATGAATTTTAATCTGAAATTTCTTAAAATGTAAATTTTTAAATCTAAATATTTATAAATTTATTTTTCTAATTTTTTAAATATTAGACATATAAATTTAAAGAAAGAAATTTTGTAGATTTACTCATATTTAATTGTGAAATTGATCTGAGTTTCTTTTTTTAAACTATTTAATTATAATTATAATGATTTAACATAAATCATAGATTCATATAATAAATGATATTTTTGGATAATTTCTTTATAATATGAAAATTGAAACCTGAAGATTATAATCTGTTTTAAAGAGTATCTTAAAATAAATTGTATGAACTCTAAATTGAAGAATAATTTAAATAAAGATTTATTAGTTGCATGTGTTTTTGGGGTTAAATTTTCCAAATTATATCCAGCACTAGATAACTATAGATGTGTTTTATTTTCTAACAATATAAAATTAAAAAAAGAGGCTCTGAAAAAAGGTTGGGAATTTGAATTTGTTGATAAATTTGAATTATCGAAAGACCATCTTTTATCGTCTCTTCAATCGAAATATATTAAATTTCTTCAATTTCTAGATGATTATCCAGCTTATAAAAAATACAGATCTATTACTTATATAGACCATACTATTAAAATTACAAAAGAAGAATCTAAAAGGTTAAAAGCTTTGTTTAATAAAAATAAAAGAATTTTTATGATTAGTTCGCGAAAGGGACATCTTGCAACTGAAACCCTAGATAAAGCATCTAAAAGTCATCAACGTTATAGAAACTCTTATAAACAAACTAAAGATTGGATCAATTATCAATTAAGTCACAAAAATATTCCTAGTCCACCTCAAGAATATGCTACAGGTTTCATAATGTATAAAGACTTTAAAAAGTTAATACCATTTCTAAAAAATGTTTATGAAACTTTATGGCATTTACGTCAGCCACATTGTCAAACAATTTGGTCTGTTTTAGTACAATGGCATTTAGACGATCTTCAATATATTTATTGGAATGATACAAGCATAAAAAAAAGAACTCCTTTACCATTAGATCAAGATATAAAAAGGTTTATAAGAGAAAATTTAAGATCAATATTAAAACCTTTCTTAGAATTTTTTGGAATAGATTATGAAAAATTCAGAAAAGAATATGTTCTGAAGTTATTTGGCGCAGGTATTCGTTAAAAGTAATAAATTATAATTTTTTTTAAACTAACAAAATTATTTTTGGATTGACTATAAAAATCACAAAAATTTCTTAATAATATTAATATAATTATTTTTTAATACAAAATAATTTTGATAAAAATATGACTAAGGAATTAAGACTATAAATCATTTTTATTTTTATTATGTGAAAGATGATTTTTTTAGAGTATATCCTTACTAATTTACTAGTAAAATAACCTTTTTTAAAAATCCCTAAATTTTCTGGGAAAATATAATTTGCATAGATATCTAAATTACAAAATTTTTTTTGATTTATTTCAAAAGGAGAAATTTCAAAAAATATATCGTAATTGTTTAAATTATAATTTTTATCCCACGTCCAACAATTATATTTAATATAAATTTTTTTTATTGTTTGATATATGGATTTATTTACTGGAAATTTCAGAGAAGATTTTACTGAGGTTAGTTTAGATTTCATATAATCATAATTTTTACCTGAAAAACTACCAAATATAAATATCTTATAATTGTAAATTTCGGCTAGATTTTTTATAACATTAAAAACTTGAATATGATCAACATTGCCATATTCCCCCCACGGAGAATGAGTGTATATAGTGTCTATATTTAAAATATGAGTAACCAGGGATTTTTTTATTTCAAGAAAACTTTTCTTATACTCGTCTTGATTTTTTTTACCTTTAATTCCATAGATAGTCTCATATTTTTTTTCATAATTTACTTTCTGATTATTTATTGAAGCCTCATCAATATTTAGAAAGTGGACATTTTTTAAAGGATATTCTAATTGTAATCTAGATCTAGATGATGAAAGTTTTTCATTCGAAGCAAGGTCATTAAAACAAATAATTATTTTTTCTGCATTTTCTAAAATTGAACTTGCCCACAATATTTCATCATCTGGATGAGCGACTACAACCGCATACTTCTTACCAATTAGAGAATTAGTCACAAATAAGTTACTTAAAGACTAAAATTAAATTTTTTTTAAAAAAATAAAAGTATGTTTATTTATATTATCAACCATCATTCTTGACTTATTTAGCATCTCATTATTAGGAATAAATTCAGAAAATTTATCATAAAAATTATTTTTTGGCATATCAAACAGTAGCAACTCGGAAGTATCATTAAAGCCTAATATTAATATACCATTTTCATTTAAAATTGAATAAATTTCATTTAAAACTTTTTTAAATTGACTTAACTTATCTACTCCAAAACCAATCAATCCATTAGCAATAACTACATCAAATTTGAATTTATATATTTTTGAAAGTCTTTCTGCAGAATCAGTAATATGTTTTCCCTTATTGCCATATCTCCTTTTATTTGGATTTATATCGATAGTATAAACATCAAATAATAATTGATCGTAATAATGTTTTGTGTAAATATCAACCCCAATAAAAAGTAATTTTCTAGAAGAATTTAGATAATCAAAAATAAATTTCTCAAGAAAAAATCTATCCTTGGTTTTCTTTGGGAACCTAAATCCAAATATAACTAAAAATTCTTGTATATATCTTTTAATTTTTCTGAATTTTTTTTGAAAATTAATCACAGAATTTTTTTTTTCATTTTTATATTACCTTAATTAAGGTTTAATTTATAGATAAATGTAATCTATGAATAATTAAAAAAAAAATTAAGTAAAGCAAAAACTTTATTTTCTAGAAATTCTATAGTAAAAATTTTTTCTTAATTTGCAATTATAAATAAATATTTATTTTTGGTCCTTATGATAAAAAAAGTAAAAAATATAAAATTTTTCAAATTAAGATTTTCAAAATATTACAGTAGACTTAAATAATAAATTAATTTTAGAAATTTTTTTATTAGATTATTTTTTTTGTTAGTAATCAATCTCTAGTTAAATTTTTTGCCTTAAAAATGTATATTATTAATTCTCTGAAAAAACCAATTAACGATGCAGAGATGATAAAAGGTAGCAATAAGAAATTGAAGCTTATTGCTTTAAAAATGTAAAGAAAATGAACATTAATCCTTCTAAGTAAAGTTCTTAATTTGTCTTTGATACCTCGAGATAGAGCATTCTTATAAAATTTTGATGTATAGTTGTGGCAAATCCAAGTCGCATTATTACTGAAACTTATTCTCCCTAAAAGAATAATATCAAAAAGTATTAAATAACAAAAGTTCGAAATTATTGATCGATTGGGAGGGAAATAACCTGTAAATCGACATTGTCTTAATTTATCAATACGATGTAATCCATAAAAAGCACTATCATCATCAGCAAAGATAACAAAATATAACAAACGAAGAATAATATTTTTCATATCTGGACGGACTTGTTTCCTAAAAAAACCCTCATTTGGATTGAGCATATCCTTCCACCTTCCCATAGCAGTAACGGTACTTAGATCAGAATCTAATAATTGAACTAGCTCTTGAAGATAATTTGGAGAAATCTCATCGTCATCAGAAAGCCACATAAAGTATTCTGTATTGGCAACCGATAAAACAAACTTGAAATTATTAAGAGATCCAATATTTTTCTCCTGAGAGATAAGAAAGACTTCAGGAAGATGATGCGAATAATCTTTTATAGCTTGATGAGTATTTTTATCAAATCCAGCGTTATCAGATACAACTAAGACAAAATTACGATAAGTCTGAGAAGCTACAGAAGCCAATGCACGTCTTATAAGATGAGGACGGGCAAAAGTTGGCATTCCAATAGTAACCCGGGGAGTTACATCTTCATTTTTTTTATAAAAAGATATTTGGTCTTTTGCTATAGGGAGTTGAGTGTTCCAATTTAAATCCATTCTTGAGAATTCTAATACTTATTTATAAGATTAAAAATTACTTTTTCCATATGATTAACAGATTTTATTTTTTGGAAAATAGGTTTAAAAGAATTTGAGCTTACAATGAATTCATTTGAATAATTTGGCATATTTGAGAGAATTTTTAACTCTATAGGTTTATCTTTATTATTATTCCAAATTTTGTAAACTAATCTAGCAATATCTAATATTGTTGGATGCCAAGCAGAAACAACATTTATTACATTAAATCCTTTTGGGAATTGATCTAATATCCTTTCTGTAAATTGAGAAACTTCATATAAAGAAACAAAGTTTCTACGTTGCAAACCTGATGAACGTATTGTTAGAGAACCTTTATTTAATGCCTCAGAAATAAAACACATGGGCACTAGCGTCGAACGAGAAACTGTAGATACGCATGGGACACCGTACACATTAGATGGTCGAAGAACCACAATATCTATTCCATGAAGCTTAGCGGCTAATCTACAGATTTCTTCACCAAGATAATGATTTAGTCCATAGGTGCTCTCACAGTTTATTGGAGATAACTCATTAACAACTCCTGTAAGTTCAGTACCGTAAACTTGAAGAGTTGAAAGAAAGATAATACGTTTTATACCATAACGAATAGCCTCTTCTATTAAACGAAATGTCCCGAAAACTGCAAGGGGCATCCCTCCATCAGCTTCACGAGACTGAATATCATTTGGAGTTGCGCAGTGAATAAGAGTTTTAACTCCATAAAACACTTCATTCTTTGATTCTATATCTTTTATTACATCAAAACGAGTAACAGGTAGGCCAAATTCATTAGTCAATTTATCTATAGACCGCCTCGAGGTTGGTCTAACCAACCTTCCTGACTCAACTAGACTTCTTACAATTGAGCTTCCAATAAAACCTGAAGATCCAGTTACGAGAATATGATCATTATTAATATTATTCATTTTAAGAAATTAATAAAGAAATAAGCAACATTCATATAAATAAAATCAATGATAATATTAAAAAATTTTCATAATACATTATCCCATAATTTAAATACTCTTAGATCTGAGTAATTACTTATAATTGTTTTTCTTGCTTCAGTTCCCACTTTTTCTAATATTATCCTTTCTTTATTCAAGTTAATAAGAACATCAATAATTTGTCGTGGATCTAATTTAGTAAGAAGTATTCCATTTTTATTATTTGTTATTATTTCGCCAGAAGTATAATAACTACTTACAACACATTTACCACAAGCCATACCTTCTAGAACAACATTAGACATTCCTTCATATCTAGAAGTATGCAAAATAATATCTGACTTAAGAATAGTTTGAATAGGTTCCGAACTCTTTTTTTTTAAAGATACCCAATTTCTTAGGGATAAATTATTTATTGAATCTTTCACATAATCATATAAATTACCACTACCTACTATTTCAACTAGAAATGGCAAATTTTTATATTCTTCAGATATTATTTTTAATACCTCTATCAAAATATCAAGTCCCTTTTGATATTCGAGCCTACCTATGAATAATAATTTTAATGGCTTACTATAATTAAAAAATAAAGGGTAATTAATAAGTTCTAAATCCACAGAATTTGGGATAATATTAATTTTATTTTTGGGTACGTATTTCTGAAATATCTTTGCAATTTCATTAGATTGAACTACTAATCTTGACAAATTTCTATAAAGCATAAAGCGAGCAAATCTCCAATGTATGGATAAATTTACTTTTTCTGGGTTTATCCTTTCGGAGGCGACATGTAGAATCCCTAAATTTAAGGAAGAAATAATAGTTAAAATTATAGGGACAGTAAGAAAGGAAATATATTTAGATTCCTTATTTGCATAAATATATTTCCTTAACTGTATAATTAACCAAAATGGATTTAATATTTTAGAGATAAAATTTTCAGAATTAAATCTATTAAGTTCTGTAATTCTTGTTTTTCTAGGAATATTGAACCTTTTAAAAACTTTTGCTTTACTAAGTAATACTATATTAGTTTTATAACCTTTTTTTTCATAATATCTTATTAATTTTATAATAACTTTTTCTGTACCACCACAACCTAGATTTTCGCCAACTATTGTTATTGATTTCATTTTTTTATTAATAATAAATCTTATAAAAAATTCAATTCTTATATTATAACGTTAAGTAAGATTACCTTTATATAAGATTTTTTTCTAGTTCTTATTAAATGTATACGATATAGTCAAAATTATAAATCTCAAACAGTAAATAACTTAAATAAAAAAATGCTCTTTAGTATAATAACTCCAACCTACAATAGATCACATCTTCTCAAAAGAGTATATCTTTCCCTTGTTCCACAAAAAAGTTATATCAAAGAGTGGATCATAATAGATGATGGATCGGAAGATAATACTAAATATTTAATTGATGAATTCAAAAAAGAAAAATTATTTCCAATAATATATCAGTATCATACTAATAAAGGCATGGTTCATTCGATAAACCTAGCTTTAAAATATATTACGTCAGATTACTTTTTTAAATTAGATTCAGATGATTTTTTATTAAAAGATTCTTTAAAGGAAATAGATGAATCAATATCAATTATCAGATCAATATATTCTATTAATGAGGTCTATGCCTTTTCATTACTTTCACAGTCAATAACCAATAAAAGCCTAAATAACTATCAAAAACTAATTAAAAAAGGAAAAAGGATCTCTAAAAATATCTATTTAGCAGATTATATTTCAGCAAGATTCTCGAACTGGATTTCAGGAGATCTTCTTGATATTTTTCCCGCCAAACCAATAATCGATCACTTCAGATATCCAATTTTTACTGATGAAAACTATGCCCCTTCAGCATTTATAAGTTATTTCCTCGCAGATTATTTTAAATCAAAAGTTGCGTTCATTATAAATCCAGTTTTAGTAAAAAATTATCAGTTAGATGGAATAACAAAAACTCGCCATAAAAATAAAAAACATACTTCTTATGGTTCACCCAAAACATATTTATTAGCTAATCTATGGCTTCTAAATTTTTCAAGAAATAATTTTTATAATCATTTACTTATTCTTAAAGAAGTTACTAAGTTATCAATTATTGTAATAATAAAAAGTATTTTAAAACTTTTATTTTTAGCAACAAGAAGAATTAAAAGATGAATAAAATTTTAATTAGAAGTTTTTTTATATATTTAAATGTTCATAAGTATTAGTTTTAGAATTAATTAATTTGATATATTCATAATTGATGATGCTAAAGTAAACTAAAATTATTATAAATATGAGACATAAGGTATGCATACTTTATATCAATTGGAAGAATCCAGGTGGAGTTGAAAAATACGCAAATACTTTAAAAAAAATTCTCAGTAATAAATATGATATTAATTTAATAAAAATTGAAATTCACAATATAAATAAGAGCAATTTATTTTTAATTAACTGGTTTTACAAAATAAAATATTTTATAAAACTCCAAGAAAAACTTAAAACTTATAATTTAGTAATAAGTTTCAGTCAGTTGCCTGCCTTAGTTTCAGTTTTTTCATCTAAAAAACATATATTTTTCATGAGTGGTTCTTCCTTTAATTATAGAGAATCTAATATAATTTCCAAATTTTATTGGGCATATTTTTTACAACCAATAATTTTCTTAAAAACCTCAGCAATTGTTCCTGCTGCTCCACACTTAATACCTAAGCAAATAAAGAGATCTTATTTAGCTAAAAAAATTTATTATATAAACGGCTTAATTGATTTAAAAGAATTAATAAATAAATTCTCAAGTGAATCGAATCTTAATCTGAAGCTAAAGAAAATTGGTAAATATATTTGTTTAAGTTCAGCTATTTTGAAACATAAAGGAATAATTGAATTTATTAATATATTTAATTCATATATAAAATTTTATAATCCAAAAATTAAATTAATTATTCTTGGGAATGGACCAATTTTGAATGATTGCAAATTGATCTGTAATAAACTTTCCATATCATGGTCAACTAATTTACAAGATAGGAAAAATAAAAACACTAGTATTTTTTTTCTTGGTTATAAAAAAAATCCTTTAGAGTACATAAAAAATTCTAAAGCATTTGTTTTCCCTTCATTTGATGAAGGATTATCCAATCAATTATTAGAAGCTATCCTCTGTAATGTGCCTATTATCGCAACAAATTGTCCTGGGAATAAGTTCATAGTTGACACTATTAAAAAAATTGACTCTAAAAATAAGCCACCTATAAAATTATTACCGCCTCTAAGTTCAGAAAGTAGCCATAAGAAGTGGTTGCAGGTAATTGATAATTTTATTAATGGAAATATTATTTTTAAAAACAAACCAAGATATAAGATTATTTATAAATTTTCGTTAGAGGAAAATAGTAAAAAATGGATAAATTTAACAGAAGGTCTTTTAAAATAGTAAATACCTTTTTGAAAGGTTAATTTTCCTAAAATAGTGACTTCTAGAGATCAATATTTAGATGTTAAATTGAATTTAAAATAAAACAATAATAATTATTTCTAAATTTTAACAAGCTAGAAAATTTTTTTATTTCCAAGAATTCTGATAAAAGATTTGAATATAATTTTTTAAATAATAAAAGAAGCTCATAAGAAATTAAATAGAACTTGATAATTATCTTTTCGAAAGATGAATTTTTAAATATTAATTAATTACTTTCTGAAAATATAACAGAGGATTTTTTTCCAATTGAATTATATTTATTCAATTTTTTATCTAACTCATTTTTATTTGAAGCAAAAGAAGTGAAATTTATTTGAAACATTAATCTATTTGAACCTGGGACTCCTTTATGCAACATATTACCAGCATCAAAAATAAATGTTGAACCTATTTCACCATATAATTTAACTGTTCCTTTTTCTTTCTCCTCATTTTTTGCATAAGACATAAATTTTTTTTGCATTCTTAATTTATAAAATTCAGCTTGGGGTCTAAAATTTTTATTTGTTTTAGGTATTAATTCAGTACAAGTGGAATTATAATTTGTTTTGTTTAGAAGCATAGTAAATCCTAATTGATGCATTCCAAAGTCGATGTGATAGTAATTAGAAGGATGTTTTTTATATTTAAGATCTTTAATATCAGACAATAGCATTGGTCCATTTCTTATCCAAAATCTAGAGTGTCCAAGATAACACTCTATTAACCATTCTAATTTTTCCCAATATTTTTTTTTCTGTAAAATCTTTGAATTAGAATTAATTCTCCTTTCTTCAATACCATATAAATTTGAATTTATTTTTATCTCATCACTAAAAGTCATATAAGGGAATTCCGATTTTGAAAGCATTTTAAACTTTTTAAGATCATTTATTTTTGTAAGTAATTTATATTCAGATTCAGAAAGTAAAGATGGTAATTTCACATATCCATTATCTCTCAGATTCAAATAAGCTTGAAGCCATTCTTCGCTAGGTGGATTTTTAATTAATTTCCTTTTTAAAATAGGTGCGAGTATAAATCTCAGATGAAAATAAATCTTTATGGCAAGCAAAAATAGATACCTTATTAAAAAAATCAATATGCGTATAAATTTAAACATCTTATTCTATAGATTCTTGTTTTTTTAAATCAATTTTAATTGAAATCAAAAAAAAATAAAAAAATTTAATGGTTAATTATTTAATTGTAAAAATAAATATGTTATTTGGAAAGCCATAATTTATGAGCATCTTTTACGGTTAAAAAATTAGCTCCATTATCTTTTAGTTTATACAAAAATTCAAATGCCTTTGACCTGCTATATATATCCCATCTTTCTAAAATATTGCCCACATTAATATCAAATAAATCGTAATTGAAATGGGTATAAGGAAAAAAATATGAATTATTTGAGGCTCTGGAAATTTGATTAGATAGCATAGAAGCTTTATGCCTTTTAAATCTATTTAATCCGTCTTTTATATAAAAAAAATCTTCTAAAAGATAATTTTCTTTATTTTGATCAAGATAGTCATGCTCAGCCCAAACAGCCTTAATATTTTCTCTTAATATATCAAGAATATAATAATCACTAGAAATATTCTTTCCTTCAAATGCTAATGTTTCTTTTTTACACATCCCATCAATATGATGATTTTTTAAGCCCCCATGTTCAACATAAGTGTATGGCATTTCACCTGTATATTCCCTAAATAATTTTAAACCTTTTTCGAATATTATTCTTTTATTAGATATTTGGGAAAAACCATGATAAGCAATTTCCAATCCATACTTATCTCGCATATTCAATAAGAATTCTCTAAATTCCTTATTATCTAATGCAGTAGTTTCATTTTTATAACAATGCTTGGCTAAGGGACTTTTATCATCCTCTAAACATAAAAAAGTAGCTACCGTTATCTTAATCCCATTAGAACAAAGAGGTTGGATAATTGATTTATGTCTTTTTAATGTTGCATGATCACAATCACTGGTTAAAACAATATTTAAATTATTAACATCTAAATTTTTAATAAAGGAATCTATATTTTTATTATTTCTTATATATTGAAAACATTTTTTTAAATGAAATTTTAATTTACTTATCATTATATTTTTTAAATTAAATTAATTATTTCCATGATAATCTATGGCATAATCAAATAAATTTTTTAAATCTTGGTTATGAGATACTAATAATAAAGTCATGTTACTTTGACCTATAAGATATTTAAGTATTTGAAGTTCTGTCTCTTGATCTAATGCAGATGTCGCTTCATCGAGTAATAATAATTGCGGTTTAAATAAAATTGCTCTTGCTATAGCTATTCTTTGTTTTTCTCCACCACTCAAGGTAGAACCTTGCTCTCCTAAATTGCAACTTACAGATAGTAATCTTTTAATAACTTTATCGTTGAAATTAAGTTCTTTTAATAATTTTAATATTTTATTATCTGATATTTCTTGATTTGGGTGCACTAAATTACCTTTAATGGATGAATTAAATATTCCACAATTCTGAGGTAAATAAAATTTACTTTGATCCATAGTTTTAGGGATTTCTACATTTAAATTGGTCTGCAAACCAAATATATTTTCTAAAAGATTTGTTTTACCAGCTCCCGAAGGTCCATAAATCAAAACCTTATCTCTTCTATTAATTATTATATTATTGAAATTTGAATTATTTTCATTTGAGATTATCAGACTTTTCTTTAAAGAAATTCTTCTTTTTAATTTAATTTGTGAATTAAATTTTAAATAATCTTGCTTTAACTTAAAGTATAATTTGACGATCTTATCGTAACTTTTTTGAACAGATGCCAATTGATTTACAGAAGCGAAGTATTGTTGTGAAGCAGGTAACAATCTTTGTCCTGCAAAAGCAAAAATTAAAATTTGTGCAAAAAATTTAGAATCTAATTTTGAAGTATCAATAAATAAAAAAGATATTATTATTATTGCTAATGCCTCCAAACCATACTTTGGAATATATTGGAAAACATATTGTAGAGATCTATTTTGTCTCAGTTTTATATCAACATTTCTATGCATATTAGTAAAATAATTCTCTCTTTTTGTAGTCTTTACTTCTCTTATGCGTTCTATACTTTCTTTGATTAATCCATAAAGATTTTCCTCAAGATTAGTATTAATTTCACCCTTATCTGACGTAATTCTAGATAGCGGATATCCAACAATTAAATAATAAAAAGATAATACTATTACTGCATAAATAGTAATCTGGAAATTTTCTATAATTAATGTTATCCCTATTCCAATAAAAGCTATCGAATTTGAAATAATATTAGTAAAACAATCTAAAGCGTCATTTAACTTATCTAACTGGAGTGTCATATAGTTTATGATTGAAGAGGTTTTATTTTTAGTGAGATCTGCAGGATTTTGTAAAAGTATAAATTTATATATATCCTTACTAATTTGAGTAGTTAACAAAGCAATAAATTTTTTCTGATAAAAAATTGAATATATTCTCAAAAAACTTATTAATAAAACAAGACTACTAAATAAAAGAAAGAAATTAGTTGAAAGTTTATTTGCTTCTCCTGAAAAATCTAATTTATCTATTAGATATGCAAAGAAATTAACAATAAAAATATCAGAAAAGCCTGCACATAAAGCTGCGATAATTGCTCCAATTATTAATTTAGGAGATGCTTGCCAAGCAAAATAAAATCTATAGGAAATTTTATTCAATAGTGATATGAAAGTACTCATGAATTTTTACTTTTTACAGCTTCCTATTACTATTCTGATATATAAATAACTTATGCTCAAGCATGAAGAATTATTAGGGACAGAATTTTTCAATTTCTTAACTAAAGAAATATTTTTTAATATGTTCAAAAATCCTTTGACTTGCTTTACCATCCCCAAATGGATTTATCCGATTAGAGATTGATTGATATTTTTCTTTATTATTTAATAATTGATCAGCTTCTTCAACTATTGAAGATTTATTAGTTCCTATCAATTTAGCAACTCCAGCATTTATAGCTTCTAGCCTTTCAGTTGTATCTCTTAAAATTAAAACAGGTTTCCCAAAAGTGGGGGCCTCTTCTTGAATTCCACCAGAATCAGACATTATAAAATAACAATTTTTCATAATATGAATTAAGTCAGTATATTTAAGGGGGTTAAGCAATAACACTTTTTTATTATTTGAAAACTTTTTAATTATTGGATCACTTACTTTTTTATTAGGATGCATAATAATAATAAAAAAGCAGCTGGGGTTCTTCTCTAATATCTCTTCGAAACCTTGAATTATATTATTAAGGTTAATTCCCCAGTTTTCCCTTCTATGTATAGTCGATAATACAACTTTTTTATTATTAAAATCAATTTTTTCTAGCACTTCCGATTGTAAGCCTTTAGAGAATTTTAGTAGAGAATCTATAACTGTATTACCGGTAACAAAGATATTTCCATCTACATTTTCTTTTATTAAATTATCTTTTGAGATTTTTGTTGGTGCGAAATGCAAATTTGATATTTGACTAATTAATCTTCTATTTACTTCTTCAGGAAATGGATTATAAATATCATTTGTTCTTAAACCAGCTTCAATATGTCCTATTTTAATTTTTTTATAAAAAGCACTTAAAGCGGCTGAGAAAGCAGAATTAGTATCTCCTTGGACTATTACAAGATTTGGTCTGAAATTATCAAATTCTTTGGAAAGAGAATTAATTATTAAACTTGTTATTTCCGATAAAGAATTACCTTTATTCATAACTTTCAAGTTCTTATCATACTTAATACTAAATAAATTTAAAACATCTTTAACCAAATCTATATGTTGCCCCGTCAAAATAACTCTTGTGTAGAAATATTTGCAATCAATAAATTTCTCTATAACAGGAGCTAGCTTTATTGCCTCTGGTCTAGTACCAATTATAAAAGTAATTTTCTTGACTGAATTCTTATTCTTTAACATAAATAAAGTTAGAGTAGTTTCTAATTCATGAAATTATTTCATTTTTATTATTATAAAAATTATTATTTAATAGATTTAGCTTTTCTTCTAGTGAAGAGACTCTATTTTCATAAGTATGATTCTCAATTATAGTCCTCTTATTCCTAATTAATATTTCTTGAATGATATCTTTATCACTCAGAGCTATTTCTAAAGCTTCATAAAAACTCCTAGTATTTTTACCAAATAAAATGCAAGACTTCATATCTTTAATTAAAGTCTTACCAAAATAATTTAAACTCTCATCATCAGGAACTAAAGGAATTGACCCTAAAAGCATTAATTCAAAGAATCTAGTTCCAATAATTCCCATAGCAGAAGTGGTAGCCAAAAAAGTTCTACATTGTGATAAAAATTTAAAATATTTAAAACCAGATGGCAATCTTGATTGTCTGGTCAATAAATTTTTGGAACCCCATTCTGCCCAATAGATTTTATATTTCTTATCTAAATAAGAAATATTACCCCTGAAAAATTTCTTATTTTTAGGAATTATAAGTTCTTTTAATTTTCTTCTTTGATCCAGATATGAAGAATGAAGAGCACCTGTAAATGCAAAATCATATTTATAAATATTTTTTTTACTTAATAAAGTCTCAACCCTATCAATACTAACGGCAAATGGAAGGTGTATAAATTCAGTAAAGTCAAACCTTTCTTTAACATTTTCTAGAACACTAATTACTAAATTTATTCTATTCTTTTTAATATAAGAGACTTTCGATTCAAGTTGCTTATACTCTTTATTCAGAAAAAAAATTTTTGGGATTTCAATCTCTCTAAGATCAATAGCAGGTTCTGGATTAAATGAATCATCTGAATTCACTTCTGACCAAGAACTCATAATAAAAACAAAATCAATAGAACCAATTGATTTTGTTGCCAAACTAATAACTTGGTTTATTTCCATTTTCTTATCATAATTCGAGTAACCTTTACCCCAGAGGTAACAAGAGTGTCTTTTTTTTAAAGCATTTACCCAATCCTGATGGTAATATCCAGATAGATATTTTTCATAATTCTGAAGTAATAAAAGTAATTTCACTTAAATTCTCTTTCTTACAGCTGAATTCATTCCTGGTTTGAAATCGGCTAACTCTTCGATAAATTCCCAATTTTCATGATACCAACTGAAAGTCTCTTCAAGGCCTTTATTAAATTCAATTATTGGTTCATAATTAATTAAATCCTTAGCCTTTTTAATTGATGCTAATAATCTTGGCTTTGTATCCCATTTTCTTCTTGGCCTTTTAACAATTTTATAATCCTTTCCAAACGCCTTTCCAACCTTATTAATTAAATCCATAATTTTAACTTCTTTACCAGAAGCCAAATTAAAATTTTGTCCTATTGCTCTGGTCTCAAAACCTGCCTTAATAAGACCCTGACACAAATCATAAACATATGTAAAATCTCTTGTTTCTGAACCATCTCCAGTTAGGGGTATTTCAATAGATTTTTTCATCCAATACATAAAATTTGGAATTACATTGCGATATTGCCCTGGAACTTCACCTGGACCATATGAATTAAAGAATCTGCAATTTACTATTGGCAAATTAAAGTGGTGAAGATAATAGTTGCAGTACATTTCTCCTGCCATTTTATTTATTTGATAAGGTGTAGTTAAATGCATACTTATAAAATCTTCTTTCAAAGGTAGCTCTGGATAAGAACCATAAATCGCACATCCACTTGAAGCATAAATAAATCTTTTAACATTGCAAATTGTTGAATAATCTAAAATATTTATTAGTCCTTTAATATCTACATCAGCTGAATTTCCTGGATAATCAATACTGTTTTGGTTAGCAAAAAAAGCAGCCAAATGAAATACAATTTCAATTCTTTCTCTAAAGCATCTCTGTAAATCTATATTATTTCTTATATCACCCTGAACAAAAAGTATATTAGATGCGGGGTAAATATTCCAATTTGACTTTGTTCTATTTGCTGAAAGATTATCCAAAACAACTATCTTTCCATTTTCTCCTACTAATTGGCTTAAAAATATAATTAAATTACTCCCGATACCACCAGCTCCTCCTGTAACTAAGACTGTCTTACCATCATAAAAATCCTTAAAAGAATTTAATCCAGAATTGTTAATATAATTTACTATATTTTTTACTCTAGTTTGAAAATTTTGCATAACTTTTTGATGCCTATTTTAATATATCTTGTATTATTGTTTTTTAAATGCTTTATTAAATTTATAGAATCTTACATTTTGGAAGAATACTTTTAGCAAGGATCATTTTTCAATAAAAAGCTTATTCATTCCCTTAAATAAAATAGCCTAATTAAGTTATCGAATTTATTAAGAGAGGAATTTAATTTAATCTATACAACAGCTTATTGGACAATTTATCTTTGTAATATTTTATCCCAATAATGAAAAGCTCCGTAAGCGGAACCAAAAACATAATCTTTATTATCAAAATTCAACATTGGTGCTCTTCCTAAAGATAAAAGATCTGAGTTCTTTTCTATTATTTTGGAACTTGTTGTGAATGCATATTTTATTCCCTCTTCTTGAAGAATTTTTTTTACTTTTAAATTATATGATTGATTATGCCCAAAAGGATAAGCAAATAGATCATATTTGCCTTGCAAATCTTTTATGTATTGTTTAGATTTTTTAATCTCCCACTTAAGCCAGTTATCAGGAAGTTCGGCTAGTGAATTATGACTCATAGAGTGAGAAGCAATTGTTACTAAGGGATTTTTTGAAATTTCTTCGATTTCCTTCAAGGAAAGTAATTCTCTTGAGGCAGTAATGTTATTTTCTTTTTTTGGAGATCCTAGTTTCAATTCGTATTCGTACAACTCTTGGAAACTAGAATTTATTATTCGATCAAAAAATTTTGATTTTTCGTTTAATGTTAATCTTTCACTGCTTGGAAATAATTCACGATATCGGCATAAAATTCTGCTTTTTATGCCATCCTCTTCATTTTTATCTATACATAAACCTACAGGAACAAATAGGGTTATTGGTATTTGATATTTGATAAAATATTTTAAAGCATATTTGATTGATTTATCAGCATCGTCAATAGATATTAAAATCCCAGGCTTACTATTATTTGATTTTTTTTTAACAAAGGTTCTTAAAGCAAAATCAGTTTCTAATGGTTCGAAAAATTCTGAAAAGATTTTGAGTTGTTTATCCAATGCAGAGTAAGATACCTCTAATCCCAATTTAGGATAAATTATTGGATTATCGGTAAAATAATGATAATCAAGAGCTACTACTTTATTTTTTAAACTTTTCTTTTTGGAAAAAAAAATTCTATATGCCAGACTACTAAAAACATTTCTTAGTTTGAGATTGTCGATCATTTATTTTTTTCTCATAGCTAAAAGATTACTAGCACCTATAAACTTTAGTGGGGTTTTTTTTAGGAAATCTAGTTTATTATTTAAATCTCCAGGGATTACATTAAATATAAGATCTAAAGGTGATGGTAGAACTGTAAAGCCTTGATATTCTGAAAATAATAATTCAAAGCCATTTATATTTGCTCTTCTAATAAATAGTGCTGGGAAATGTTTTCTTGGGTTAAAATTCAATTTATTGACTGTAACTTTTTCCTTGAAAAATTCTTTTTTTATAAAATTAGCGATACTAACTATCTTGTTAGATTTTTTTAAATAGTGGCCAATTCTATTTAGACAAGTTGACCATCCAAAAAGATTAGTAATATTTAATATTAATATTCCGTCATCTTTCAATAATCTTTTCACTTCTTTGAGAAGTTTTTCATCACTTGGCATATATTCAATTAACCCAGAGGCAATAACACAATCAAACTCACCTGAATTTAATTTTGTCTTTTCACAATCTCCAACAAAAAATTGCCACTTATCTGAAAAATTTTTTTCCAATGATCTGTTTTTTGCAAGGTTTATCATTGCGGGCGATGAATCTATACCTATTCCAAAAAATCCAAATGATGAAAGGTCTTCTTCTAGAAGACCTGGCCCACATCCTAAGTTTAGAATTTTGCAAGAAGATGATTTAAAAAATTTCTTAACTAATTTCTCTATTGTTTTTTGTCTTTGCCACTTAGGGTGTCTAATTTGACTTAGGTAGTAATCTTCTGTATATTTTTGAGCATTTTTGTCAAAGTATTTTTCTGACATAGATTTAATATTACTCATAAAAATTAATAAGAAAAAACATAAATATAATTCTACCAAAAATAATTAATTTAAAATTTTTCGTTATGCATTAGATATAGTTTCATTCATAAATTATTTGATAGTAATTAGAATGGAGCCAAGCGGACTCGAACCGCTGGCCCCCTGCATGCCATGCAGGTGCTCTACCAGCTGAGCTATGGCCCCAAATCGTAGATCAATAGTATAACATTAAGAAATAGAATTTTTTTTTGTAATGAAAAAATTATAAGGTTAAATAACAATAAAAAAAAATATATTTATTTACTAAGATAATGGAGTTAGATTTAAAAAGGGATAAATTCCAGAAATCTCAAAATGTATTTATGGAAAAATCATCAAAATTATTTAATAAAATTGAAACCCAAAATCTTAAATTCTGGGGACATAATTGCTTTTCGATAGAATCAAAATCTAATGTTTTAATTATTGACCCTTGGTTCTCAGAAAAAGGAGCCTTTTTTAGTTCTTGGTATCAATATCCTAAAAATAATTTTTTTAAAGATGATGTTTTAAGATTATTATCGAAAAAAAATAATAGTTATATATTTATTTCTCATGAGCATGAGGATCATTTGGACGAAAATTTCTTAAAATCTATACCTTCTAAAACTAATTTAATTATTCCTAATTATTTTGACAAAACATTAAAGAAAATTATTGGGAAATATACTAAAAATATCATCGAGTGTAAAGATAATGAAGAATTCTATTTGAATTCAGAAATTAAGATTGTTTTAAAAATTTCTGATGTCGGAGTAAATAATGACGCATCTATTTTAATAAATACTAAGGAATTTTCATTTTTTAATCAAAACGATTGCAAAATTTTTGATAGGTTATCAGAGATTAAACAAGATATCACATTTTATTCAACTCAATTTTCAGGAGCAAATGCCCATCCCTCTACATTCATGTTCTCAGACGAAAAAAAAATTGAATTATCAATTAAAAAAGTTAATGCAAAATTAAATAATGTTTTAAAAGGTATAAAGACATTAAAACCTTCTTATTTTTTACCTGCTGCAGGACCTGCTATTTTTCCTTTTTTAGATTCCGATCTATCTTTGGGTAAAAATAATATTTTTATACATCAAGATTATTTAAATAAATTCCTTTTGCGAAATGGTGTGAAGAATACTATTTATTTGAAGCCTGGAAATTTTTTCAAAAAAAAATATGTTGATCCCATTCCTCCTCCAACTTTAGAAGAAATTAGTTCTTATAAAAAGAAGATTTTTAATACTTGGGATCAGATACCTAATAATTTAGATAGAAATGCACTTGAAAAATCTATTTTTGACAGATTTGCAAAAATTGAAGATATCAAACTACAAAATTGTCCCATTTTAATATTTAATTATTCAGGATTGTTTAACGAAAACGATTCAACAAGGAATCATAAAGTTTTTATAGATTTAAATACGAAGACCTTATTAGAAAATTTTAATTATTCGTCTAGTTTTATGGAAATTATATCTTCTAAAAAGTACTTTAATTTAATGACCTCCAAAAGATGGCAAAATGTTTCTCTCTCTTTTAAGGCAAAAATAGTTGTTAAGCCTGATCAATTTAATAATGACTTAAATTTATTTCTTTTTTCTGATCTTTCAAATATTAGAAATAATTTTATAACTACAAAAAAAAGAGTAAAAGAAAGGATAATAGTAAAATCCAAAGAAGGTAGATGTTTTAAAGTAGATAAATATTGTCCCCATCAAAAAGCGAATTTATCTCGTGCTGAATTGTATGAAAATGAGTTAATCTGTCCAGCTCACGGTTGGAAGTTTGATCTAGAAGAAAATGGACTTGATAAACAAAGTAATTTAAGTATTAATGCTGAAGAAATCAATAATGAAACAAATTAAAAATATTTTCTATTAAAATTTAGAAAAAATATTTTAGTAAGTTTTAATTAAATTTTATAGAACTATTTTGAATACTTTTTTACAAAATTGGCTTTGGGTATAGCAAATTAATCTTTGATATTTATTTTTTCAGCAACACAAAAAATTGATAAATACCTGATAATTATTCTAGAAAAACGTTAGATATTCCTAATGGTAAAGAAAAAAGTTTTATTTAAAAAATAAAATAAAATGGGTTTTAAATTTTATAGTAAAATTGATTACTAATATAATTTTCTCGATTTATCCAAGTAATCTAAGTATGAATAACTACGGAATAAAATGAAAAAGATTTTCTCTATAGTAGGCGCTAGACCACACTTTATAAAAGCAGCTCCATTAATGGAAATTTTAAGTGAGTCAAAATTAGAATTGAAAACTATTCATACAGGTCAACATTATGATACTAATATGTCTGATATATTTTTTGATCAGCTTAAATTACCAACTCCTCAAATAAATTTAGGAGTTGGATCTGGTACTCATGCCACCCAAACCTCTCAAGTTATGACTGGAGTTGAGAAAATACTAATAGATGAAAAGCCAGATTTCGTTATTGTTTATGGGGATACCAATTCAACATTAGGTGCTACTTTAGCAGCAGCAAAATTATATATTCCAATTATCCATGTTGAAGGAGGTGTTCGATGTGAAAATAAGAAAATGCCAGAAGAAATAAATAGGGCAATTATTGATAAGTTAGCATTTTATAATGCTTGTCCTAGTCAGTTAGCAGTTGATAATCTTCATAAAGAAGGTATTTTTAATAGTGCAAATTTTGTTGGTGACTTTATGTTTGATACTTATTGTTTAGCGAGATCACAAATAAAAAATCCTAATAATCTTATAGAAAAATATAATATTCACCCTAAAAAATTTATCCTTTCAACTATTCACAGAGAGGAGTCAACAAAATCCTATTCAAGATTAGAGTCGATTCTTAATTTATTCTCAAACCTTGATTATCCAGTTATTTTGCCTTTACATCCAAGAACAAAAAACTTCCTAACTTCAAATGGCTATAATTTCGAATCAAATATGAATTTAAAAATCATTGAACCTTTAGGATACCTAGAAATGATTTATCTACTTATAAATGCTAAATTAGTAATAACTGATTCAGGTGGATTAACAAAAGAATCATTCTGGTCATCAGTTCCTTGTATTACTCTCATGGATGTGACTACTTGGCCAGAAACTGTTGATTTAGGCTGGAATATATTAGCAGGATTAAATACGAATAAGATTGAAGATTCTATTTCAAAATTTATTAAAAACCCACCAAATACTTCAACTGAATTACTAAATCCCTATGGAGATAAAGGTTCAGCACTTAGAATGGTAAAGGATTTAAATTGGATATAATTTTTATAACGATTATTAACTTCAAATTTACATGTTAATTCTAAATGAATTTTATTTTCAGAATTTATTTTTCTTATGAAGAGTAAATTGAAAATTGCATATCTAATAGTCGGCCGTTCTTTCCCTGGCCTTGCGAAGCAAATTGAATACGAAGATTTAATATTCTCTGAATTAAAAGAAATAGATTTCAATTTTTTTGCATTTCTCGTAAATGGACAAAGTCACAAGAAAATAATTGACTTACCTAGGCCATTTAAAAGTCTAATTGGCCAAAAATTATTCGCTTGGATTTGGCTATTAAGATTTTCAAGAAAATTTGATTACGTAATCATAAGACATATTGTCTTTGATCCTTTCGTAATGTTTTTTGGATGGTTTGTTCGAAATAGAATAATTATTCATCATGCTAAGGAGTTTTTTGAAATAAAATATTATAAATCTGGCTGGAGAGGAAAAATAGCAGCTTATATTGAATTATTTACTGGTTATCTTTCAACAAGAACTTCTGCAGGAATACTTGGAGTGACAAATGAAATATGTAATTTTCAAAAAGAATTTAAACATCTTCCTAAAAATTTTCCTATTTGTTTTTACCCAAATGCAATAGCTCCAGAATTAGTTAAAGTTATTGATGATAATCGAAAAATAGATGAAATCAATATCGCTTTTATGGCAGGTAATTTTAAAGTTTGGCATGGATTAGATTTAATATTAAAAGCTATATTAAAATACAAAGAATTAAATTCAAAAAAAATTTTTAAACTACACTTAATAGGCGAAGTATCAGAAGAATATTTTGAAAAGATTGAGGAAATTAATTCCAAAAGTAAAGATAAAATAATTATTAATTATGGAGTATTAGATATCGAAAATTATCAAAAAATACTATCTTTTTGTGATGTTGGTTTAGGATCTTTAGCTATGCATAGAGCTAAAGTTAGAGAAGGATCAACATTAAAAGTTCGTGAAATGCTTGGGATGGGATTACCTGTATATTCCGCTCATATAGATACGGCTATACCAAAAGATTTTCCCTTTTATTTTAATGGGCCAATTAGTATAGAAAAAATATTAGAGTTTGCGAAATATGTATCTTCTTTTTCTAGGGATGAAATTAGGAATAGATCATTAATTTATATTGATAAAAAAATATATGTAAAGAAATTAAGTAAATTTCTAATTAATTTGTCTAAAAACTAATGACAAGAAATTTATACTAAAAATCAAATAAACACTAATCTTATGAAAAAGGGTTAATGTCCCTAATAAAATAGCCATAATAATTATGCTTATCAAAAAAAAACTCAACGATTTTTCTTTAAATTTTATTTTTTTATTAATTTCTAAATAAATTTTTAAAAAATTCCCAGCAATGTAAAAATAATCCTGAAGGAAGCAAAAGTTCAAAAATTTCTTGATCATTTCTGATGTGCTGGACTGTTGAAAACCAAGAGACCTCATAATAAAAGAAATATAAAGATATTATTAGGAAAAATAAGCTGAATTTTTTGCTAGGTAAAGAAGTTAAATTTGGCCATTTTCTCCATCCCACCCATCCTAAAAAAAGACATATTATTTGTAATACTGGATCTAGAAGATAATTATGAAAAAAAGGGAGATTATGCAAATTAGTTTCACCCTGTATGCTCAATTCTGCTAATGATTCAATACTATAACCAAAAATTCGCTCTCCCCAACTTATTTCTTCTCCAGCGATAAAAAAACAGGATGAGCCAATAATCAACCAAATAATGGAATTTATTGATCTTTTGTTTTTTATTTTAAAGTAAATTAAAAAAGATATTAATGATGATAATGCATATTCAAAAAACTGAAGCCATTCAAGTGGACCATCCTCACTTCTTAGCCAGTCAAACCAACTTACTCCTATCAAAATTTTTCCATAAGGGAGAATATAAACAAAACCATATATAAATATTAGATAATATATGGGCAATAAACTAACCTCTGTTGATATTGATCCCCAAGGAGTTTTTATTTTATTCATTTATGGCATCTTTAAGTAGTTCCTAGATTGTAGATTAATTAACAACAAAGGTAAATATCACTTTAATTTTTATCTATTAAATTTATAGCTATTAAAAAAATATTTCGCATATCATAAGCTAATAAGAAAAGTTTTTAAAGTCTGTAGCTAACTATTACTAGCTAATAACCTTAATTTTCAGGTGAGAGATGCAAACCCTATAAATCAAGAGATTAAGGCTTTTGGTTTTTGATATTTTGCAGCTAACCTACTAAATAAGCCATACCCCATTTGGCACATTATCAAAAATATAAATTATATTTCTAAAAGTAAAAAAATCTACTTTAATTTGCAGAAATCTACTGAAAGTTTTTCTTCTAAAAAAATATTTCTAGAGGCTCTTATTAAATTATTACTTTCACACGTAAAAAATGGATTGCTTTTTAATTTATCTTTTTTTGTAATTATAGTTTTTATAGCTTCTTTTTCCATGCAATATTTATACTTTTCATCTTCGGGCATATTTTTTTCGTAAAAAAAACATCTATGAAATTTTTGAATTGCAATAAAAGGTTTATTAGTATACAAATGTGTCATGTCAGTTATCTCACTAACTACAGGTGTCTCGGCAAATTTTTCTATTTTTCTTGAATTATAAAAATTATATGCTGTTTTATCCATTGCAGCATCATAATCATAAAGTACATAGAAAACTAATCCTATTGAATAAAAACATGCAATTATAAACATATTAAGCTGAATAAATATTACTAGAGAAAATATTTGTTTTTTTAAAAGACTAAATCTAAATCTGAATAAATTTAAGTCAAAATTATTTAAATAACTTTTAGGAAAACCAGAGCAAATAAGAATTAAAGGTGTCATATAGTAATCAGCTCTCCCTTGAGAAAAAAATATTAATAAAATAAACTGGCAAAGACCAACAGTTAATCTTGGGTTATTAGAATTCAAATTTCTTAGATAATAAATTATTGAGGCAATTATTAATAAAAGATTTGATGGACCTAATACAAATGAAATTTTTCCAATACTTTTTGGAATAAAAATCCAAAATAAGAATAAACCATCTCTATCCCAACCTCTTAAGGTTTGCTCCCAATCTAAAAGTTGTTGATCACCCGGATTAAAATATTTTGACAAGAAAGGATAAAAAGGATTTTCAACTAGAAAATATCTATATAACAAAATAGAACATACAAAAAAAATAGAAAAGATTAGAGGTATAGAAAAAATTTTTAAAACTCTATCAAAGGAAATATTTTTTATTTCTTTTCTATAAAAATAAAATAAATAAAATAATATCGGCAAAGAAACCAGTAAAGCTGATACCTTGAATGATATAGCTAAAGCAACTAAGACTAATATGTTAGAAATGTATTTTTTTTCTTTGTTAAGATCCCATGCCAGGAAACCTATGGCCAAGCAAGATTCACTTAAGAAATTATTTTTTCCGATAGTTAACCATTGTATAAAAACTGGAGATGTTAAAAAAATGAATAAACATAAATTACTAATATTTCTGCGCAACATAATAATAAATATAAAAGGCACTGTAATAAATTGTGCTGTCCTTATTAACCAAGTTGTTTTATCTTGAAAATAAAAAATATTAGCGAAATCTCCAAGGCCCATTAACCCTTGATTAAGATTGCCATCAATAAAATGAGAATTATTTTTCCAAAATTGATAAGGATAGCCCACATAAGTATTTGCAGTATCAGAGTGATTTATAGGGCCAAAAGAAACTATCAATAGAAGTAAAATGATAAGACAAAAAATACCAAATGTTTTTTTATATTTTTCTAAATTTCTTAAATATATTATTTCTTCTTTAAACTGATTAAAAAGATAAAATAATTTATCTCTATATAATTTTTTCAATAATAAAGTTAAGAATACAAAAAGAAAAATTATAAAAAGTGGTATGTAAGTTAATTGCAAAAATGTAATGCATATACCCAAGAGACCCAAGCTGGCATATGCGAAACTTAAAGAAGTAGCAAAAGTAATATATTTTGAGGCAGTTAAATTATCCCTAAATGTAAAAAAAGGACAAAAAATTAGAAAAGTTAAAATTAAAGATATCATTATTTTTTAAATATCATGATCTTGAATTAAATAATTTATCAAGTTCCTCTTTTATTTCTGGACTTTCTAAAAAGGATTTAATAGAAGAATCAATACTGTGTTTTGGTTGCCAGCCGAAATTCCTAAAAAACTTTTCATTATTTGCCCAAACCTTACTAGGATCAGCCGGATTCCTACCTACATCTTCATACATTATTTTTATTGCTAATAATCTAGAAAAAGAATTAATAATTTCTAAAACAGAAACTGGTTTACCTGAACCTACGTTAAAAAATTTATTTAAGTTTTTTTTACTTTCCATTAAGTGTTTAGCAGCAAGAAAATGAATATAGCTCAAATCTCTTACATCAATATAATCTCTTATTGCAGTACCATCAGAAGTTTCAAAATCAGTCCCAAATACCTTTGGTAATTTCTTATTTATAATTGCTTTATAAATTTTGGGGACTAGGCATTCTTCACTATTATCAAAAGCCATTGGGAAATTATCATTTCCTATGACGTTAAAGTAACGTAGACTAATAAAAGAAAAATTAAGTTGATCAGCACAATTTTGAATTATTTGTTCAGAAACAAATTTTGTCCACCCATATGGACTTATAGGGTCAAGCTTACTATCTTCTTGGACTTCTCCTCCTTGACCATAAACAGAACAAGAGCTACTGAATATCAAGTATCTAACATTAGTATTTTTGATGGCTTTTACTATTCCTAAAGTAGACCTTACATTATTATCCCAGTATTTTAGAGGATCTATGCATGATTCTCTTGCTTGTTTAAATGCAGCAAGATGAACTATTCCATCAATTTTATTCTCTAAGATATATTTTTTTAATTTACTATGATTTTCGCAGTTAAGATTGAAGAGTTTTACATTTTCAGGAATTCTTTGTTTAATACCAGTAACTAAATTATCAACTATTACCACATCTAAATCATTATCTATAAAACATCTAGATACATGTGATCCAATATAGCCAGCGCCTCCAACTATCATCCACTTACATTTATTTCTCATTTAGGTATTTGAAATATCTGAAGAATCTCCTGCCTCCTGATACTTTGAATCAGTATTTATTTCCCAAAGATTTGGAGATTTATTGATAGCTACTGACTCAGCTGCCATAATGCCCATAAGTATAGAATGATCCTGATTATTATATTTGAAAGATCCATATCTTCCAATAGGAATCAAACCATCAATTTTGTTTAAGAATTCAATAACAATATTAAGATTTTCTTTATAGCCTCTTTCATACATTGGATAACATTTTGGAATCTTAACTAATTTACCTTCCAAAATTTTTTCTTTCTTAATCAGCCCTATTTTCGAAACTTCTTTAGAAGCCAAATTTATTAAATCCTCCTCTTGCATCCTCCAAATATCATCATCTTCGAAACACCAGAATTCCATACAAATTACAGTAGTGCCATTTTCATTAACAATATCTGGGGACCAATTTCTAAAATTAGTTATCCTACCATGTAGAACAGTTGGATCATGAATATATAACCATTGATCAGGAAAAATATCTTTGCCCTCAATTAAAAGATATACAAGCAGAGTGTTTCTAAATCTCAATTTTTTAATTGCCGAAATAACTTCTTGGGGAACATCCTTCATACCCGAAATCAAAGAAGTTATTGGCATAGAGGAAATTAGCCAATTACAGTTATATTTATTCCCATTAGATAACTCAATTCCAATTACTTTATTTTTATCAATTAAGATTTTTGATACTTTGGAATTAAACATTATTTCTTGTTTATTAAAATCCTCTACAAAATTCTTTAATTCGTCATAAAAGTATTGATTACCAATATTCGGGTATGCAAATTCATCAACCAAAGTTTTATGATTATTTTTTTTATTGAAATTTAATTTTAAAGCGTTTTTTAAAGCCCCACCTAGAGTTAATTTTTGAATTCGTTGTGCTGCCCAGTCAGCATCAAGTTCCAAGCATGATTTACCCCATAATTTCTCAGTATAAGTTTTGAAAAATGTTTTAAATAATTTATAACCAAACCTATTAGAAAGCCATATTTCCATTGACCCATCTTCCTCAAGGGGTAGAATTTTAGATTTGAAATAACTAATCAAAGAAAAGAAGGAATTTCTTATGCCTAAGTTTTTAAGAGCATTAAAGGGTTTTAAAGGATAATTAAAAAACTTATTTCTGAAATATATCCTTGTTTGTCTTTTTACCATAACAAAATTATCTTTTACATAACGATGCCAAAAATTTACAACAACCTTATCTGAAGAGAAAAATCTATGAGGTCCAAAGTCTACTATATGTCCCCAAATTTTCATGCTCCCAGACATGCCTCCAACTTTTTCAGAAAATTCAAAAACTTTTGTTTTCTTATTTAACTCTGCCAGCCTTACTGCAGCAGCGAGTCCTGCTGGACCTGCCCCAATAACAATAATTTCATTATTTTCTTCTTTCATCAAAAATTTTTTTTTTATATTAATTGATTTACATACATTAATTTTTAAAATCTTAAAAATTGTATATTTTTTGTTTATTTCGAAAAAACTTTTAAATTCTCAGTTAACTATATCTCTAAGATTTTTATTTTTTTATCATTAAAGAATTTTATCTTAGATAAATTCTAATTTTTTTTAAAAACAAATTTATTTTGACAATAATAAGAAAATAAAGCTAAAAAAGGTATTAATAGTAAGGCTGAAATGTTCTTATTTACTCCGAAATAGAAAAATGATTGAATAAGTCCAAAATTTAACATCCATAATGTTAGTGCAAGTAATAAATATTTCTTAAAGAAAAATTTATCTAATTTATTAACCTTAAAAACTTTTTTTCCATAAAGATAATACCCAATTATAAAATTAAAAATCTGACTAATGACAGTCGCTAGAAAAGTGGATACTAGAAATAATAAAATTTGGAGAATAATATTAGTAAGAAACATATTAAATATTCCAATTACTAAAAATAATCTTTTCTTACCATTATTTCCAAATTTAATAAAAATCTTATTTAATAATTTTCTATAACTAAGCATATTTTAAAAATAATTCTTAAAAATAAATTTCTCGTTTTAAGTTCCTAATGACCAAACCTTAAAACCAATATTTTTTAAATATTGTTTATCGAGAAAAACTCTAGTGTCAAATACCCAAGCAGGTTTTCTCATTATCTTGAAAATATCTTCCCAATCTAGATGATTAAATTCTTCCCATTCGGTCAAAACAATAATTGCATCTGCACCTTCAGCAGCTTTTAATGCTGTATTATTTACTAAAACATTTTTTTCATTTATATTATTTTCGAACTCTGACAAAATTTGCTTTTCACTAACTTTAGGGTCGTAAAAACTCAACTTTGCTCCTTCTTGAAGTAAGTTTATTGAAACATTTATACTTGGTGATTCTCTTGTATCATTCGTATTTGCCTTAAAAGAGAATCCATATACTGCTAGTTTCTTATTTGATAAAGTTCCAAATAAATTTCTTATTACCAAGGATGATATTCTATTTTGTTGCCATTGATTAATATCAACTACTTGCTCCCAGTAATCTGCTACTTCATTTAATCCATAAAATTTGCACAAATAAACAAGATTCAAAATATCTTTTTTAAAACAACTTCCTCCAAAGCCCGGTCCAGGTTGTAAAAATTTACTACCTATTCGCGTATCAGTTCCAATAGCTTTTGCTACTTCATTAATATTTGCCCCAGTTGCTTCACAAATTGCAGAAATAGAATTTATAGATGAAATTCTTTGAGCCAAAAAAGCATTAGAAACTAATTTTGATAATTCTGAACTCCATAAATTTGTAGTTATTATTTTTTCTTTATCTACCCAATTTTGATATATATCTGAAATTAAATCAATTGAATAATGATCCTCGCCCCCAATCAAAACTCTATCAGGCTTTTGGAGATCATTAATAGCAGTTCCTTCAGCCAAAAATTCTGGATTGGATACTATTGAAAAAGATTTTTGATTATTCTGGATATTCATCTTATTAATCCCTTCATTTTGTTCTGATGAATTCAATATAGATTTTATTGTTTCAGCAGTTTTGACGGGCAAAGTACTTTTTTCTACAACAACTGTATGATTTCTTGCAAATTTTGCTATTTGTCGTGCAGAAGATTCAACCCATTTCAAATCACTTGCGAAACCTGCACCAATTCCTTTTTTCTTTGTTGGAGTATTTACTGAGATAAATATAATATCTGCCTTAGATATACTTTCTTCCACATTATTTGAGAAAAAAAGATTTACACCTCTACATTTTTTTATAATATCTTCTAATCCAGGCTCAAAAATAGGGAGTTTGGAAAAATCTTCGCTATTCCATGCCTCTATTCTTTCCTTATTAATATCTACTACATCAACTCTTAATTCAGGACAATTAAAGGCAATTACTGACATAGTTGGGCCACCTACATATCCTGCACCTATACAGCAAATATTTTTAATAAATTTATTTTTCATGTTGAGTTCAAACTATTAATTCTTAGTCAATATATTCTTAATTTAGAAAAACTTAATTTTCCAATAATTGTAAGTATTAGAATAATACTACTAACAAAGACTTAATATAATGAGTAACAAAAAAAAAATTCACAATTTTCTCAATGGATAAAAATATTAGAAATTTAATTACAGGAGGTTCTGGATTTCTTGGTTCACATCTTGCTAAAAAATTACTAGATAGAGGGGAAGAAGTTATATGTTTAGATAATTTCTTTACAGGAACAAAAAAAAACATTAAAGAGTTATTCAAATATCAAAATTTTGAGTTTATTAGACATGATGTCACCGAACCAATAAAACTTGAAGTGGACAATATATGGCATTTAGCATGTCCTGCTTCACCTATTCATTACCAATATAATCCAATTAAAACCACCAAAACTAGTTTTATTGGCACTTATAATATGCTCGGTTTAGCAAAAAGAGTAGGGGCCAAAATATTATTAGCAAGCACAAGTGAAGTTTATGGAGACCCAAAAGAACATCCACAAAAAGAATCTTACACAGGATCAGTAAACACAACTGGGATAAGAAGCTGTTACGACGAAGGGAAAAGAGTTGCTGAAACTTTATGTGCAGATTATCAAAGAGTTCACGGAGTGGAAGTAAGAATAATGAGAATTTTTAATACTTATGGGCCAAATATGAGGTTTGACGACGGAAGAGTAATAAGCAATTTTATAGTTCAGGCATTAAAAGATCAAAAAATAACTCTTTATGGAGATGGAACTCAGACTAGATCCTTTTGTTATGTGGACGATTTAATAAATGGGATGATTCTCCTTATGAATAGTAATTATAATCATCCAATTAATATTGGGAATCCTAATGAATTTTCAATAAAAGAATTAGCCAATTTGGTAAGAACTTTGATAAATCCAAATTTAGAATTTGAATATAAAAAGCTACCACATGATGATCCAAAACAAAGACAGCCCTCCATTCAATTAGCCAAAGAATTATTAAATTGGGAACCTGAAATTGAATTAAAAGATGGATTATTAAAAACCATAGATTGGTTCAAAAATAATCTGTAGAAATTTTTTTAAAAATTTTTAAACTTTTCTCCATACGGCTAATAGTTTTCCCTGGAAGACTACTTCATCTAAATTTAATTCAATTGGTTCATATGATGTATTTGCAGCTTCTAAAAATATTTTATTCCCTCTCTTAACAAAGTATTTCAAAGTTGTACCTAAACCTGGTACGAGAGCACTTACAATCATTCCATTTCTAAGGGAATAAGAATCTTTAATTGGTTCCATCAACACCATATCTCCATCTGCAATACAAGCATCAATCATTGAATCTCCATTCACTGTAAGAGCAAAAACATTTTTATTTTTCAAGACATCAGAAATGTCTAAATTTTCTTGAACATCAGAATAAGTTTCAATTAAACCTCCAGCTGCGACTGATCCCATAATTGGCACTCCTTCTATAATTTCATCAACTATTTGCATTGTTCTTGCTTTACCTTCTTGCCATGAAATATATCCTTTTTCTTGTAAATGTTTTAAGCGACTTTGAATTGGGGCAGGAGATTTTAATCCCATAGCTTGCATCATCTGCCTGATAGATGGGCTATGTTGAAATTCTTTCATATAATCTTTTATCCATCCATAAAGCTCATTTTGAGCCGGGGTAAGACTATCCTCCGAAAAAGTTTCCATGAAACAAATGTACTCTAATACATTTGTACCTTTTTATTAAATAGTTCGCAAGTATTTTTATATCAGTAGGCAAGATAAAAGTGCTTGTTGAGCATGCAATCTATTTTCTGCTTGATCAAAAATTCTATTTCTTTTACTTTCAAAAACCTCATCAGTTATTTCTTTAGATCTATACGCAGGAAGGCAATGAAGAATGATTGCCTCTTTTTCAGCTTTAGATACTAAATCATTATCAATAGAAAATCCGCTGAAAATTTTGTCTTTCTCTTCTTTTTTATCTTCTTGCCCCATAGATGACCAAACATCTGTATAAAGAACGTTCGCACCACAAACAGCCGTATTAGGATCATTAGTAATTTTCAATAAGTCCTTATTTTTATATATTTCATATGCTTTTTTGACCACCAGAGAGTTAGGTTCATAACCTCTAGGGCATGCAATTCTAACTTCTACTCCTAATAATGCCCCACATAAAATAAGAGAATTTGCGACATTATTCCCATCACCTATAAATGTCAAAACTACATCTTTAAAATCGAGAAATTCCTCATGAATCGTTAAAAAGTCAGCTAAGGCCTGGCATGGATGCTCTAAATCTGTAAGTGCATTAATAACTGGCTTAGTAGACCACTTTGCATATTCCTCTAAATTTGAATGATCAAAAGTTCTAATCGCGATAGCATCACAATATCTACTCAGAACTCTTGCAGTATCCTTAATTGGCTCGCCCCTTCCAATTTGCGATGTTGTTGGATCGAGGTCAATAGTAGTTCCACCAAGCCTTGACATGGCAACTTGAAAACTAACTCTTGTGCGTGTTGATGACTTTTCAAATATCAATCCTAAAACTTTATTTTTAAGATCAACACTTATTTTTTTATTCTTAAAATTATTTGCAAGATCTAAAATATGAAAAACCTCATCAGTTGATAAATCCAAGCTTGATAGGAAATTATTATTAGCAAGCTTATTTGGTTTAAGCATGAAAATTTCTAGTAAGATCTAGATTCTACTATGCAGGCATTTTACTCTCTGCTAAGAGAGTTTTAAGATCCTCCCCTTCTATCACTTCCTCTTGAAGAATTTTTTGAGAAATAGACTCAAGAAGAGGCAAATTGTTCCTCAAAATGTTAAGGGCAGTTTCATGAGCATCATCAACTAAATCTCTAACCTCTTTATCAATTGCTTGAGCAGTGGCATCACTAACAGATCTTCTTGGATTATTTCCATTTCCTAAAAACTGACCTCCTCCTTGTTTATCGTAAGCAAGGGGGCCAAGAATATCACTCATTCCAAATGTACCAACCATTTGTTCCGCTATATCAGTTGCTCTTTGTAAATCGTTTGAAGCTCCAGTCGTAATTTTTCCAAAGACAACTTCTTCAGCAGATCTCCCTCCAAGAAGTGTAGCTATTTGACCTTTAAGTTCTTCTTTGGAATTCAAAAATCTCTCTTCAGTTGGTAATTGAAGAGTATAACCAAGCGCACTCATTCCTCTCGGTACAATCGAAATCTTTGCAACTTTTGAGCCTCCAGGCATAAGATGACCAACAATTGCATGGCCAACTTCATGATACGCAACGACTTTCTTCTCATCATCTTGTAAAACCCTACTTTTCTTTTCTAAACCAGCAACTACTCTTTCAATAGCTTCACTTAAATCTTGTTGTTCAACACTCTTTCTTTTAGCTCTTGCGGCCAATAAAGCAGCTTCGTTTACCATATTGGCTAAGTCAGCTCCTGCGAAACCACTAGTAGCTTGTGCAATTGATTCTAAATCTATAGATTCAGCAAGTTTGACTTTTTTTGTATAAATTTCAAGAATTGTCTTTCTTCCAGAGAGATCTGGTCTATCGACTAAAACTTGCCTATCAAATCTCCCTGGTCTCAATAAAGCAGCATCAAGGACTTCTGGCTGGTTTGTCGCCGCTAAAACAATTACTGGCTTATCGGTTGAAGAAAAACCATCCATTTCAGTAAGTAACTGATTTAGGGTTTGTTCCCTTTCGTCATTACCACCAACTACCCCCATTGACCCAGAACGGCTTTTACCGATTGCATCTAATTCGTCAATAAAAATTATACATGGAGCTTTTTTCTTTGCTTGCTCAAATAAATCTCTTACTCTTGCCGCACCTGCACCTACAAAAAGTTCAACAAATTCAGAACCAGAAATAATAAAGAAAGGAACTTCAGCTTCTCCAGCTACAGCTTTAGAAAGAAGAGTCTTTCCTGTACCTGGAGGTCCAACAAGAAGTACACCCTTGGGTATGCGAGCTCCTATTTCTGTATATCTTTCTGGTCTCTTTAAAAAATCGACAATTTCGGTTAGTTCGTCTTTTGCTTCATCTACACCAGCAACATCAGCAAAAGTAACCTTGGATTCATCGTCTGGGACATAAACCTTAGCTTTACTTTTGGTAAAACTTAAAGCGCCTTGCGCTCCTCCTCCACCCATACTTCTTCTAGCGAAGAATTGCAAAACAAGTATAAAAATCAAAGGTGGTACAACCCAGCTTAGGATAGTTGAGAAGAAATTAGGCTTCTTGGGAGGGGCTGCTGCGAATTCCACTCCTTTACTTTCTAATCTTTGAGGAAGGTCCATATCAAAGATTGGAGTTGTTGCCAAGACAGAGGGAGCTCCCTCTTCTGCCCCATTCAACTCATACCTAATTTGTTCTTGAGTAATATACGCACGCTTAACTTCGCCATCATTTACCTGATCAATAAATAAAGAGTAAGGAACTCTAGGGATTTGCATATTTTGATTAGGGAAAAGGCTGCTGAATAATAGTAAGGCACCTACTCCTATCAAAATGATATTTACAATTCCAAACTTTCTATTAGGTTGATTATCATCTTGTCTTATTGGCATGGTTGTGGGCAATTTTGAACTTATTATAAACTAAACGAAGAGATTCCGTATCTGTATTATTTTTTTTGGGTAAGAACCGAACGGTACTTTAACCAATTAAAATTAATAAAAAATTAATTTTCAAATGAACTCTTAACGCATATATCATTTCCAACCAAACTAAACTTAGAATCACTTAAATTAATAATTTCATGCATTTCTTTAAATTCAAAATCTCCAAAGGGATTCATACTATTTTCTCCGCCTAAAATTTTTGGTGCAATAAAGGTGATAATTTCCTGAATACAATTGGATTTGATAGCGGCGGTAGCCAAACTAGGGCCACATTCCCACAGCACTTTATTACATCCTCTTTTTGCAAGTATTTTTGAAATTAACTCTGGATTATCTGATGACACCTTTTCAACTTCCACACATTTTGGAATCCTTGGGAGGTAGCTTTCATTTGCTGTGGAAGAATCATAAATAACTAAAGTTTTTGCCTTACTACAATCCCAAAGATTAGATTCTGAAGGGAGATCTAAACTTTTTGTGAAAACAACTCGCAAAGGCTCAGGTTCTTTGGAACCTCTAGTGGTCAATAATGGGTTATCTCTTCTTAATGTGTTTCCCCCAATTATTATTGCATCAAATTCTGCTCTAAAAGCATGAACTAATGACCTTGATTCATCATTAGAAATCCATTTACTTTTCCCATTTTTTAAAGCTATTCTTCCATCTATACTCATTGCCCATTTAAGAACACCAAATGCCTTGTTTGTAGTATTCCTATGAATGAAAGCCTTATTAAGATTTAAGGATTCTTTTTTACATAATCCTAAGTAAACTTGTATTCCAGCTTCTTTTAAAAGCTTAATACCTTTACCAGAGACTCTTTTATCAGGGTCTTTAATAGATATGTATACCTTTTTCAACCCAGAGGATATCACCTTATCTACACATGGAGGTGTTTTACCTTGATGGCAACAAGGTTCAAGATTCACATACATTGTTCCACCTTTAGCATCTTTTTTTAAATTATCAAAAGCCATTGCCTCTGCATGGGGCATTCCAGTCTTGTAATGAAATCCTTCTGAAATTAGGTTTCCATTCTTATCGAGTATCACAGCTCCCACTCTAGGATTAGGACTAGTTGTATTTTTGCCCAAAGAAGCTAAAAAGATTGCTCTTTTCATCCATTTTGTATGGCTTAAATTTTTTTCAGACATCTCCAAATATCAATTTCAGTTTATTGATCTCCATTCTTTAACTACAAAAGGAGGAACAGGTAACTCAGAAAAAACTCCTGACAAAGATAATCTTAATGGTCTATTTTTATCTAAATTTTTAATCAATTCATCAAGATCAAATTCTGCAGCAGCTTGTCTTCCATCATTTGCTAATTCAAAATTAAGTAATGTTTTATCATCTAAAAGCCACTCTTTTATCCCAGATTCAACCCTCAAGTTAGTGGGATGATCAATCCTGAGATTTCCTGGGTATCCTATCACTCTCAAAATCAATTTATCTTCAAAAAGAGGGGATTTATAAGCTACTAATTGCCAAGTTTCAAAATCCAAGTCCCTTAAAAATTCAGTGCTGGCATTCATTAATTCCCCATTTATTTCTGTTTCTACAACTTCTGCAGATACTTTTAATGGGTTAAAAATAAAGGATAGTAGTAAAAGTAAAGGTAATATTCCTTTTAAAAAAATATTTTTATTTGATCTTGTAATTTTCTTCATTTTCAGAATCCATCAGGGCATCTAAAGTTACAGCTGTTCTTACAATAGATTGGTATCTTTTGATTATTTTACGATTTTTTTCTATAACTCGAGATAAATTCAAAGTGTCTTTTTTAGAATAGCTAGATGTTAAATCGCTAGAATCTTCTTCAATAAACTCAAATTCACTATCTTTATTAATTAGAGTTAACAATAAATCATGTAATCTCTTTCTCCTTTCAGACAATTAATTTACTATAGTAACTCGAATAATAATAAGATAATTTAATAAAACATTCAAACAATTAAGTTCCATTTCATTAAATATTGATGACTGAAGTTAATAGAAAAATTCATGTAATTGGGATTAATTCTTATAAATTTGAGGATCTATCTTTCAAATTACAAAATTTATTTTTAGAAACAGAAAATATTGCAGTTCCAAATACATATTTTGAACAAATTAAATCATGGAGCGAAAATGGTTTATTAAAAAAGAAATCATTTTTTTCAAGCAAAAGTAATAACGAACTTCTTAACTGGCTTAGATCTCAAAAAACTGATGTTATTTTAATTTCCAGAGGAGATCCGCTTTGGTTTGGAATTGGGAGAATATTATTAGAAAATTTTTCAAAAGATGAATTAAGTTTTTACCCTTCAAATACTTGCATTCAATTAGCATTTAGTAAGTTAAAGATTCCGTGGCAAGATACTGTTAATTTAAGTATGCATGGCAGAGACTCTACCAAGTTAGTTGAAGCTCTTAAAGCAAGGACTCCAAGCATATCTATTATTACAGATTCAAATAATAATACTTTAGAAATAATCAAAAAAAACTTATCAGAATTAAATCTGATTGACTTCTATGATTTTTGGCTCTTCGAAGAAATAGGTTTCGACAAAGAAAAGATTAGACAATTAAATCTTAAAGAATCATTTCCCGCTGATATATCAAGTTTGAATATTGTTGTTCTTACAAAAACGAAGAAAAATTACTCAAATGATAATCTCCCTCTTTTCGGAATCAGTGACCACATTTTAAAGACTTTTGATGATAGACCAAATTTATTTACTAAAAGGGAGGTTCGCGTTCAAATCTTGGCTGATTTAGAGCTCCCTAAAAATGGTGTAATCTGGGATGTAGGAGCAGGTTGTGGGTCAATTGGTTTAGAGGCATTAAAATTAAGGCCTGATTTAGATTTATTTTGTTTTGATAAAAGGATTGGTTCAAAGTCATTAGTACTAGAAAACTCAAAAAGGCTTTGTGTTAAACCAAAATTTATTTTTGAAGAAGACATAAATAATATATTGAATACGAGAAATTTAAGTGCTTTTGAAAAACCTAATAGATTAATAATTGGAGGATGTGATAAAGAGACTAAACTTCAAATTATTAAAAAACTGGCTACAGGTATGTGTATTGGAGATATTATCGTTATCCCAATAATTGACGTTCAAACTATTAAAGAATTAAAAGAGGAATTAGAAGATAAAAATTTTAAAACAAATTTAAATTTAATTCAGACCTATAAAAGCTTAAGTATCTCTGAGGGAATAAGATTAGAACCAAATAATCCTGTTTTTCTATTAAAAGGGAAAAAATAAATTTAAACAAATGTTATTTGTTAGGTTTAGCCACATGGGGTAAACCCCAGCCTAGTTTATTTCTTAAAACTTGGAAAAATTCATGATCTTCAAGTCTAATAAACTTCACTGAGTGTTTACTTTTTCTTATTAAAACCCTATCTTCAGGCCAAACATAACAACCAGCATTTCCATCCACAACCATTACAAGTCTTTCAGGTGTTGCGGGAAAAACAGTTACTGGCTCTGAATCATTAAAAACTAATGCTCTTGATGCCAATGAATGAGGAGCTATTGGAGTTAATTGCACCACTGGGCAATCAGGTGTAATAACTGGTCCTCCAGCACTTAGAGAATATGCTGTAGATCCAGTTGGAGTAGATAAAATAACTCCATCAGCTGAAATATCGACAGGAGCATGTCGGCCTATAGAAATCTCAAAATGGCACATACTTGTTAGAGGCTCTCGATGAAGAGCCATTTCATTAAGACAGAGAGACTCCCATCTCCTCTGATCATTCCTCATTACACTAATAATAAAGCAAGTTCTTTCTTCAATATCCCAATTTCCAGAAATGATTTTATCTATTGCTTCATCAATATTTGATAAATAAGCTTCTGCAAGAAAACCTAAATGACCAGTATTTATTGTAAGGATTGGTATTTTAGCGGGAGCTGTTTGCCTTGCCGCAGAAAGCACGGTTCCATCTCCGCCAAGAACAATTGCAAATTCCATTGACGAGTCGAACCCCTCGGGAACACAGTTCTTATATCCCAAAGGACGAACATGTTGATCAGGATTAGCAAATCCAACCATTCCACCGGAACTACTAACTCTTACGACTTCATAATTTGATTCTTCCAATTTTTTCTCAACAGAACATGCAGTTTGAACGGCAAGTTCTTTCCCATCATTAATTATTAGTCCTGCTTTACGTGACAATCAAAACACTAAAACTATATCTATCTTAGACTAATTAGCTTGACAATCCTAATTTAAAATTTCAATTCTATTAGAACTGTTCTAAGAATCTAAGATCATTTGTATAAAATTTTCTGATGTCGTCAATTTGGTGTCTTACCATGCAAAATCTTTCAACTCCTAATCCAGCAGCGAAACCGGTCCATTTCTCGGAATCTATTCCTAATCTTTCTAAGACCTTTGGATCTACCATTCCGCATCCCATTACTTCTAACCATTTACCTTTCCATTGAACATCTACTTCTGCCGAAGGTTCAGTAAATGGGAAATAACTAGCTCTAAATCTGACAGGAATATCTCCAAAAAAGGTCTTCAAAAATGTAAGAACAGTTCCTCTTAGATGACTAAAATTAATATCTTGATCTATGCATAAAACCTCAACCTGATTAAATACAGGAGAATGAGTAGCATCTACAGCATCTCTTCTATACACTCTTCCAGGGGCAATAATTCTGACTGGAGGAGGATTTTTCTCTAAGAACCTAATCTGAACAGGAGAAGTATGGGTCCTTAAAAGTCTATTTTCATCTAAATAAAAAGTATCCTGCATATCTCTTGCAGGATGATTTTTGGGTATATTGAGAGATTCAAAATTGTAAAAATCAGTTTCTATTTCAGGACCACTTTCAACTGAGTATCCTAAACCACAAAAAATATCTATTATTTCATCTTGAGTTGAAATTAAAGGATGTTTATTTCCAGGAGGGGTTCCAATTGAAGGGATAGTTACATCAATTTTTTCAGATTTAATCTTTTTGTCTAGGGCTTCAATATTTAGTTGATTTTTTCTATCAGTTATTAATTCTTGCAAATTTATCTTTATTTTATTTGCCTTCTGGCCAATAATTGGTCTATCAGTAGCAGATAATTGACCCATTTTTTTCAAGAGAATCGATAATTCGCCTTTTTTTCCTAACAATGAAACTCTTAATTGATCAAGTTCTTCATGAGTATTAGCATTATTTATATTATTTTTTGCTGTTAGAGAAAGATTATTTAGTTTTTCCTCAATTTGACTTAATGATTCAATCTGACTCACTGATATAGTAAAAATAGGTATCACTTTATCTTACTTAAATATCGTCCATAAATAAAATTTATTGATTAATGAAACCGTTAAATATATTAATTAGCAACGATGATGGTGTTTTTGCAGCGGGAATAAGAGCCTTAGCAAAATCAGCACAAAAAAGAGGGCATTCGGTAAAAGTAGTATGTCCTGACCAAGAAAGATCAGCTACTGGTCACGGACTTACATTACAATCTCCATTAAGAGTGGAGAGAGCGGACGAATTATTTGGGGAAGGCATTAAAGCTTGGGGATGTTCGGGCACACCTGCAGATTGCGTCAAATTAGCACTATCTGAACTCTTGGATAATAAACCTGATTTGGTTCTATCTGGAATAAATCACGGTCCAAATTTAGGAACAGATATTTTTTGTTCAGGCACAGTAGCTGCGGCCATGGAAGGTACTTTAGAAAATGTTCCCTCCATGGCAATAAGTGTGGCTAGTTTTAAATGGAAGAATTTTGAATTTGCTGGAGAAATTGCAATGAATATTGCTGAACAAGCAATTAACGATAGTTGGCCAGCATCACTTCTATTAAATTTGAATATACCCCCTTGCGAGAAAAGCAAAATAAAAGAATTATCTTGGACAAGATTATCGGTAAGAAAATATAAAAATCAATTTTCAAAGAGAGAAGACCCAAGGGGTGATGATTACTATTGGTTAGCAGGTGAGGTAGTTTTAGATCTCAAATCAAAAGGTTATGGTCCTAAGAATTGGCCTAGTGATGTATCTCAAATACAAGATAATAAAATATCTCTTACACCTGTAGAACCAGATTTATTTTGGAGGGGTAATTTAGAAGACTTACCTAAAATTAATAATTCATTTGTAAATCCTTCTTAAAAGCCATAAAGAAAAGCAAAGTCCAAAAAAATGAGCAGCAATAACTTGTGTGTTACTGAGAACTGATAATATTTCAAGTCCAGTAATTGGGATATCAGATGTCGCTGTTATTAATTGTCCAGTCGTCTGAGATGATGCTTGTATAAATAATGCGCCCATAAGAGCTTGATATCCAATTAATCCAAACAAAATCCCTATTAAATCAACTATTAGACCTCTTTTTATTAATTTACTGGTTTGTCCTCTTGAGGGTCTTGCGTTGCTTGCGATTGCTCTTCCTGTTCTAACTATTAGCCAACCTTGCCAAAGACTAATAAGTAGTAAGATCAAAGATATTGTTGTAAGTGATAGCCCAGGCGCCAAGCCAAGCTGTCCTTCGCTATTATTTACTACATTTGAAAAAAGCAAAACAGCTGCAACAACAACACCTAAAATGGATTGAACCCAAAAGCGTATCCATCCAATGCGCCGCATTCCAAATGAAAGGGACTGAAAATCAATTTTGTCAGACATTCATTTGATTCAATAAACTATAATCTATTCAAATTTGCCATCAAAATCATAAAATTGCACGTAATCTTTTGATCTCTTTAATATCGCCATCTGAAATTAAGAACTCTACTTCAATAGCTATCGGAAGTTTTGATGGTTTACATGCTGGTCACAGAAAATTAATAAAAAGTGTAGTTGAAGAAACTCAACATACCCCTACAATCGCAAGCTTCTGGCCACATCCCAGAGAAGTTCTATACAAAGAAATGCGTCTTAGACTTGATCTCCCTTATGAAAAACTTCCTATTCTTGAAGATCTTGGGATTGAACAATTAGTTCTAATACCTTTTGATAAGGAACTATCAAAATTAAGTGCAGAAAGATTTGTAAGAGATATTTTAATAAATCAATTACAAGCAAAAAATATTTCTGTAGGTGCGAATTTTAAATTTGGTTTTAGAAGAAGTGGAGACATTAATACTATTAAAAATACGATTAAAGATACGGACATTAAGCTAAAAATTACTCCAATTTTAGAAGACGAAGAAGGTAGAATTAGCAGCAGCAGAATAAGAGATTTACTAGAGAAAAGTGATCTGAAAAATGCTTTCAAAATGCTTAATAGGCCCTATAGTTTTAATGGAAAGGTTGTTAAAGGTAAAGCAATTGGCAAAAGTATAGGATGGCCTACCGCAAATCTTGAAATAGATGGCAGAAAATTTTTACCTGGAGAAGGAGTCTACGCAGCTTGGGCAACTATAGAAAATTCCAACCAAAAAATTGAATCTATTATGAATCTTGGTTCTCAACCAACAATAAATCCTTTATTGCCATCTGCAGTTGAAGTTCATTTAATTAATAAAGATATCGATTTATACGGTTTAAATCTATCTGTAGAACCAGTTGAAAAGCTTAGATCTCAAATCCAGTTCAAGAGTATAGATCAACTTTCTAATCAAATAAAAAAAGATAGAGATAATGCCCTAAGAATTTTTAAAAAAAACAAAAAATAATTTACCAATGCTGAATTCCAATAAGACAAACTCTGAAGATTTAAGAATTTATCAGATTATTGACGCTAATTTAGATAGGGCTAGAGAAGGATTAAGAGTACTAGAGGATTGGGCCAGATTTGGTTTAGGCAAAGAAAAATACGTTAAAAGGATTAAAAATTTCAGACAAATTTTAGGAAAAAATCATTTAGAAATTTATAAACAATCTAGAAATCATATTGAGGACAAATGCAAAGGATTGACTCATCGAGAGCAAATCAACAGAAAAAGCTCTGATCAAATTATAAGTTCTAATTCAGGCAGAATTCAAGAAGCATTAAGAGTAATAGAAGAATTCTCAAGGCCACATAATCATCAGCTTTCCACAGTCGCTTCGGAAATTAGATATGAAATTTATAATATAGAAATTGACTTATTAAGTTTAAGCAAGTGTAAGAATTCTGAGGAAATATTGATAGAAAATGACTTATATGTAATCACAGATCAAAAGGAAAATTTATTAGAAATCATAGAAGAGCTTTTAATTGCAGGAGTAAGAATTATTCAACATAGATTTAAAACAGGAACTGATAAAGATAATCTTCAAGAAGCAATTAAGATTAAAAATCTATGTAAAAAATATAATTCTTTGTTCATCATTAACGACAGAATTGATATTGCACTTGCTTCTAATGCAGACGGAATTCATCTTGGACAAGATGATTTAGAATTAAAAATCGCAAGAAAATTATTAGGATATTCAAAAATTATTGGTATAACCGCAAATAATCAAATTGATATTTCTAATGCTCTTAAAGATGGTTGTGATTACATAGGAATAGGGCCAGTATTTGAAACAGCAACAAAAAAGGACAAAAAACCTATAGGTATTGAAAAGATCAAAACATTAACAAAAGATTTAGATATTCCTTGGTTTGCTATCGGAGGAATTAATTCGAAAAATATTTCATACTTAAAAAGAAATGGGTTGAAAAAAGTTGCTTTAGTTTCCCAATTAATGAATTCTGAAGATCCTAAAGAAGACGCTATTATTATTCTAAAAGAATTGTCTCATGAAAATTAGGGTAAACGGAGAAGAAAAAAAAATAGAACTTGATCAAGAAGATGCTCTACTATCTAGAGCTCTAAATTTAATGGGATATAAACCAAACACAATTGTCGTGGAGCTAAATAATTTAATTATTAATTCCATAAAATGGGAAAAAGTAAAACTTAAAGATGGGGATAATTTAGAAATAGTTTCAATAGTTGGTGGTGGTTAAACGATAAAATTTTCGAATATTTAAAATCTTCATAATTTTTTAAGTTTAACCCTGAAACATTAACCAAATTTTTCCTAGTTTCGTTTTATATTCATATTACTTCAAGAGAATAATGAAAGAAAAAATTGATAGTAATTCAAGGTCCCTAAAATGGGAGCAAAATGGGGAGTTGGCACATAAAGATCTTTCTGAATTAATTGAAAGACTAAAAAATGTAGAAAATGAACATACATCTTCTGAGCTTTCTAGATTAGGTACTAAATCAAACATAAAAGATTAAATTTGTTACTTAGATCTTGTCTTTATAAAAAAATGTACCAAATTAAAGTTACTGAATATATAAATAAATGCCGAAAAGATTTCCAGAATGGGTAAATACAGAGGTGGTGATAAAAGCAATTAAAATGAGAGAAGAAGGAATGCTTTCAAAACAACTTAATTTATGGATAGAAAATCTGTTAGAAATAGAAAAAAAGTAAATCAATTAGGAAATACTTTTAATAATTCTTAGAGCCGCCATTGCTGCTCCGTAACCATTATCTATATTCATAACTGCAATACCTGGAGAACAACTTGACAACATACTATTTAAAGCAGCAGTTCCATTCTTACTAACGCCGTAGCCGACTGAGACGGGTACTGCAATTATGGGTTGTGGCAACAACCCTCCCACAACTGTTGGCAAGGCTCCTTCCATTCCAGCACAAACTATTAATACATCATATTTATAAATTTCTTCTAACTGACTCATTAATCGATGAAGTCCTGCTACTCCAACATCTATAAAAGATTGAAAATTAACTCCATGAATTTCGAGCGCTAATTGCGCTTCAAGTGTTACTGCCAAATCACTTGAGCCTCCAGAAATTATGGCAACTTTTTTATTTGTATTTATTTTATTCAGATTTTTCCCAATTATTAGACAATTTGCTTCTTCATAGAATCGTGCATCATCATACAAATCTAAAAGATAAATAGCCTTTTCACTATTAATCCTAGTAATGAAAACAACCTCATTTTTACTTAAGACACTTTCAGATAATCTCTTTAATTGGTCGATACTCTTGTCTTCCCCCCAAATAGCCTCAATGATTCCAAGCCTCTCTCTTCTTTGGAAATCAAACTTGATATCAAAATTCATCCTTGCTTATCTAACTCTCCCTCATAAATTAATTTAAAAGGATTTTCTCCTACATTTATAGCCGCCATAACATTATCTTCAAATCTTTGTTGGACTACATTTACTTCTGACATTGGTATACTTTTCCATAATTTTTTACTTTTCCAATTTACCAATATCAAAGCTTCTTCTTTTTCTTTATCCCAAAATAATTGTCTCCCCAAAAAACCATCTTGAGAAGATAACCATGGCTCCCATATTTCTTTTTCAGCATTCAACCATGCTGCTTTTAAATCAGCAGGGACTTTAAGTCTTAATTCCTCAATAACCATTTCACCTTGATAATTATCCATATTAAGAGCTTTCAAATTGGACATATCAGATTGAAAAAATAAAACTACTAAGCATATTAAAACTAAACAAAATCTTTGAAAATTTTTTTCCAAATTTAAATTTAAATTCATTTTTTCACAAGTAATACTACTGAATGGCAACTTATACCCTCTTCTCTACCTTCTGGACCCAGTCCTTCATTCGTAGTTGCTTTAATACCAATTAAATTTTCATCAATATTTAAGATCTCAGAAATGTTTTTTTTCATTAGTTTTATATGTGGCATCATTTTTGGCCTTTCAGCGACAAGAACACTATCAATATTACTTATTTCCCAACCATCATGTCTTACCAAGTCAATTACTTTTGATAACAAAAACAAACTATTAGCATTTTTCCATTTTTCATCAGATGGGGGGAAATACTTTCCTATGTCACCCAATGAAAGTGCACCCAATAATGCATCCATTAATGAGTGACTTAAAACATCTGCATCACTATGACCATCCAAGCCTAAATTTTCAGGATGATGCAATTTCACACCTCCAATAATTAAATCTCTATCCTCTACTAGTCTGTGAATATCATATCCATTACCTATTCTAAATTTCATGAATTGATTATAATCTTTTATTATTCTCTTACTTTGTGGGGATTTTTTGTAGTTTTCATTTGAAATTAAGTCACTTCTTCTCTCCAATGTTCTTTCAATACTTTTTCGTCTTCTCCACGATTTAATCTCTTCATGATTACCGCTTACTAAAACATCTGGCACTTTCATATCTTTAAAAGTCAATGGCCTAGTGTATTGAGGGTATTCTAATAAAGAAGAATTATGACTCTCATCCACTAAGGAGTCTGGATCACCAAGAGTTCCTGGTAACAATCTAGTCAAACCGTTAATTATTGAGATAGCGGGTATTTCTCCCCCAGAAAGTACGTAATCGCCTATCGATATCTCTTCATCAGCTAAACATCTAATCCTCTCATCAAAACCTTCGTATTGACCACAAATAATTATTATTTGATTCAAAGTGGACCATCTCGCAAGATCTTTTTGTTTTAAGACTTTACCCTGTGGGGTCATCAACAAAGTTTTACTTTTAGTTGATTTTGTAATTGATTCATATGCCTTATAAATAGGTTCAGGTTTTAGTACCATACCTGCTCCTCCTCCATAAGGCTTATCATCTACTTGTCTGTAAGAACCTTCACCATGTTCTCTTAAATCATGTAAATTTACATCTATCAAATTCTTATCAAGAGCTCTTGTTATTACCCCTGAATTATTTATTAATTCAAAAGCTTTAGGGAACAATGTAATCACATCAAAATTAAAACTACTCATCTAGAAATCTTCCTCATAACCAAACTCAATTAACCTTGATTCATTTTTTCTCCAATTTGGAATAACTTTCACAAACAACTCCAGATGAACTGGACCATCAATCAATTTTGACATATTTGATCTAGCTGACTGACCAATAATTTTTAACATTGAACCTTTCTTTCCAATAAGAATCCCTTTTTGAGTTGATCTTTCAACAATAATGTTAGCCAAAATAGCTGTAAAACTTTTGCCATTTTTTCTTTTCATTTCCTCTATCTTTTCTATCTTTACTGCAACACTATGAGGCACTTCTTCTCTTGTATTTATTAATACCTGCTCTCTTACTAAATCAGATAATAAATTATCTAATGGTTGGTCGCATATCGTCTCTTCGCCATAAAGTTTTGGTCCTTCTGGAAGTAAATTAAGTACCATATCGACCAGTTCAGAACATCCTTCTCCTTGAGAAGCACTTACAATTTGAAAGTTTCTATTAATTCCAAAAAATCTTCTATATTGATCTAATCGTAAATTCTTAAATTCTTTATTAACCAAATCCCACTTATTTAATGCAACAATAAACTCAGTTTTATTTGCGACTAAAAAGTTTAATATATATTCATCACCTCTACCAGGTTCTTCACTTGAATCAATTACAAAAATAACCATATCAACTCCATTAATTGCAGATTTTGCGTTTTTTACTAATATTTCTCCAAGTCTATGATGAGGTTTATGAACACCTGGTGTATCGACAAAAATTATTTGCCCATTTTCTGTAGTAAGTATCCCTTTTAATTTATTTCTAGTAGTTTGCGCTATTGGAGAAGTAATTGTTATTTTTTCTCCAATCAATTTATTTATTAAAGTAGATTTACCGACATTTGGTCTTCCTAGTAAAGTTACAAACCCAGATCTATAATTAGTCAAAGACTTTTAATGCATCAATAATAAAATTCTGATCAAAAATGAAAAAAAAAACCATAAATTTAAAGGAAGCTTCTTTTACACAAGCAATAAATATATCCGCAAAATGGTGTAAAGAGTGGGGTGAAGACTTAGTCAGCGAAGAGGTTTTAGCAGATAGAATTGCAGAGCTAATTAAAACAAGAAATGGACTCAGAGGTTTTTTTGCGTATGCTTTATCAGATAAAGATTGTTTTTTGTTAGATAAACTTCCTTTTTCATTAATTTACAAACTGAACGAAGGTGGGGATGCTGTAGTAGACATAGTATTAAAAAATTTAATAATGAGTTCCGCTCAAATTATTATTCATCGAAGAGATAATAATAATGAATATGAGATTACCTCAGAAATTATCTCTGATAGATGTAAAACTATTTTGAGAATACTTGAAACCAAATCTGTTACAAAGTCTGTTAATCAAGTCCTAAGAAACTTAGATAATATGGGGAATAGTTTTGATAATTCGGTAAAATATGATTCAGAGCAGAAGGAATTTATAAAAAAACAAATTTATGATATTGCCCAATAAAAAAGCGTAGAAATAAATCTACGCTTTTACTTAGAAAATTACTTAATTCTTAGTCTCTTCTTCCACCACCTTGGAGAGCAATCATTAATCTCAATATAAAAACAAAAAGATTAATATAAGTTAGATACATACCTAAAGCTCCTGCTAGGTATTGATCATCATTATATCTTCTTGGCATTGTGTAGAAATCAACAAAAGACATTGCAACAAATAATACAGTTCCAAAACCTGCAATTATCAATTCAAGTCCTGAACCTCCAAAAACTCCTGGAGCAAAGAAACCTCCAATTAATTGAACAAACATTGCTATAAGCAATCCGATCAGCCCAAGACCAACCACTCCACTTAGTGCTTGACCAACACTATCACTCATTCTTTGGCCAGTGTAAGAGGCAATAACAAAGGTAATACCTGTAGCCAAAGCAGCTGTCCCAACCGAACCAATACCAATGGTTCCTATTGCTAAAGCAACTATTCCACTTAAAGTGAATCCAGTTAACAAACTAAAGCCTGTTAGTAAAGGCAAAGCTTTTGCATTATTTGCATTATTTGCAGCACTTGTGGCGATAAAAAACAAAATCAATTCTGCAATTAGAGCAACTATTGATAGAGGCTGGAAAAGCCTAGGATTTGTTGCTATGAGTGAGACACCTGCTAAAACCCCTAGAGAAGTTAACACCATACCTCCACCAACGTAGGGTAGTGCTTTTTGAACAACATTAGGTCCAACAATTGAACTAGTTTGTGCTTCACGAATAGCTTGATTGAAATTACTACTTGCTGGCATTTTTTTAATAAATATGTCTTTATTCTACTTGATTTTTAAAATTTCAGGGTACGGATCACCAGAGTTATAAATTTATTGATAACCCTCAATAATTTTCTGAACTAAAGGATGACGAACTACATCTTGAATAGTTAAATAACAAAATTTTATACCTTGAGTCTCAGAGAAAATTCTTGATGCTTCGATTAGACCGCTTTCCTGATCTTTTTTTAAATCAATTTGTGTAATATCTCCGTTTACAACCATTTTTGATCTCTCTCCTAATCTGGTCAAAAACATTCTCATTTGAGAGCAAGTAGTATTTTGTGCTTCATCTAGGATAACCATCGAATTGTCTAAGGTTCTGCCTCTCATAAATGCTAAAGGGGCAACTTCAATAATTCCTTTATCAATAAGAGAATTTGTCCTATCAAATCCGAAAATACTATGTAAAGAATCAAATAGGGGTCTTAAATATGGATCTACTTTTTGTTGCAAATCACCAGGTAAAAATCCCAAACTTTCTCCAGCCTCAACAGCTGGTCTGGTTAGGATGATTTTTTCAATTTTTTTCTCGTTCAATAATCTTGCCGCGCAAACAGTTGCCAAAAATGTCTTGCCAGTACCAGCTGGACCAATTGCGAAAGTAAGATCAAAATTTTCAATTGATTCGACATATTCTTTTTGCCTTATAGTCCTTGGTCTTAAATATCTTCCTTCTTTAGAACGCGCAAGGACTTTTTTACCAAGTTCAGCATGTGAAGATGACTCTCCCATATTTAAAGAACTTAAAGCTGCTTTAAGGTCCACTTCTGGAACTTCTAATCCTTGTTCCCAAATAGGTCTTGTCAGCTCAACTAAGGCAGAAGCTCTCTCAAGCTTAGATATGACACCATTCATCTCAAGTTGTAAACCTCTTATAGTCAAAGAAACCCCTGTAAGAGACTCAAACTTTTTTAAAAAAGAATTCCCAGGACCAGACAAAGCTGTAGCAGCATCAGAGTTTGGCAAATCAATAGTGAAGTGACCAGTTTTGGAAACTTCTTTCATTTAGATAATGTATTTGAATAAAAATTAGACAAGCAACTAACTTTCGGCTTCCTCAATAACGCTATCAGCTTTACCACTATCACTCTCTTCGTCATTAGTTTTAGCTTTTGCTAATTTCTCCTTCTCTAACTTAGCCTTACCAATGGCAATTGATGGTCTTTCTATTTTTTCTAATAACCCTCCTTTCTCTAACAATGTTCTAACTGCGTTAGTTGGCTGAGCACCCTGTGTAAGTCTTGATCTTAAAGCTTCTGTGTCGAGCCTAGTTTCTTTAGTTCTTGGGTTATAAAAACCTAATTCTTGTAGAGGTCTACCATCTCTTCTGGAAGTACTATTGCATGCAACAATCCTGAAACTTGCCTCTTTTTTCTTTCCAAAGCGCTTAAGGCGCAATTTAATCATTTTAAATTAATACGTTTTTATTAATAATATCATTCAAAGGTAAAGATTTAGATACTACAAATCAGCAAACCCTTTTTTCTTTTTATTATTTTTTTGTTTTTTCATCGGTTTGTTACCACTCATTCCTCCCATTCCTGGCATTCCTCCCATTCCTGGCATTCCTCCCATTCCTGGCATTCCTCCCATTCCTGGCATTCCTCCCATTCCTGGCATTCCTCCATTCGACATTTGTTTCATAAAACCTCTCATTCTCTGAAAATCAGCTAGTACTTTGTCTACATCTTTTGCTTCATAACCACTACCCTTAGCGATCCTTTGTCTTCTTGAAGGCTGGGCAGCCAGAACCTCAGGTTTTTGTTTCTCCTCAAGAGTCATTGAGGAGATCATGGATTCTATTTTTTTAAGTTGATCTTCTCCATCTTTTATCATCCCTTCATCAATTTTATTCATTCCAGGTATTAGTTTTATTAATCCACCAAGTGATCCCATCCTTTTGATTAATCTCATTTGCTTAACAAAATCATTAAAATCAAAAGTTGCTTCTTGAAGCTTCTTTTGCATAGCTTCTGCATCAGCAAGCTCAACTTCCTTTTGAGCTTTTTCAACAAGTGTTAATACATCTCCCATTCCTAAAATTCTGCTAGCCATTCTCTCAGGATGGAATGGTTGTAGTGCCTCTATTTTTTCGCCTACACCTATAAATTTGATAGGTTTACCACTTATTTTTCTTATTGATAAAGCAGCACCTCCTCTTGAGTCACCATCCAACTTGGTTAGTATTGCCCCAGAGATTCCTACTTTTTCATGAAATGACTTTGTCAAATCAGCAGCTTCTTGTCCAATCATAGAATCAACAACAAGTAAAACTTCATCAGGATCAGAAACTTCTTTTATCCTTACCATTTCACTCATCATTGAATCATCAATTTGCAATCTTCCTGCAGTGTCAATAATGATTGAGTTAAAATTATTATCGCTCGCATAATTCAATGCGTCCTTAGTTATTTCCTCAGGTTTGCTATTTTTTTCTTTAGCCGAAAAAACCTCTAAGTCGTATTGACTACCTAAAGTTTTAAGCTGTTCTACAGCTGCTGGTCTATAAATATCTGCAGCTACCAAAAGAACTTTTTTTTCTTTTTCTTTCAAATAAAGACCTAATTTTCCTGTTGCAGTTGTTTTACCAGCCCCCTGAAGTCCAGCCATTAAAATAACTGTGGGACTATTTTTATTTTCATTTAATGGAGAATTCTCATTCCCCATGATGTTAATCAATTCTTTATTTACAACTTCTATAAATTTCTGTCCTGGGTTTACCCCCCTAACGACTTCTTCCCCAATAGCTTTATTTTTGACATCTGATATGAACTCTTTTACTACAGATAAACTTACATCGGCATCAAGAAGTGCTCTTTTTACCTGATTTAAGGCATCATTGATATTATTTTCACTAATTTTAGCTTCGCCTCTTAAACCTTTTACTGCGTCTTCAAAGCGTGATGAGAGTTCATCAAACATTATAAAAAAGAATTTTTAATTATTATAGATGATCTAGAAGTTTATACTTACACTCCACTTACAAAATCAACCAATTTCCATGATTTATTAGAAAAACCCAAAATATATTTAACTTTAAGCGGATTCAATGATGTTTCATTAATTAATTCTCCAGAATTCTTTATTATTCGCTCCAAATAATTTAATTCAACTAAAACAACAATCCTAGAGGAAGTTTGTGATTTCAAATCTATGTTCTGTATTTGGGAATTAATTTCTTTATAAATTCCTTTATTTATATCATTTTGTCTTTCTTCGATAGTCCTATTAATCAAACCATTTGTAACAACCTTAGAGAGATTAATTTCACTCTTTCCAGCTAAGTAATTGCTTTTATTTGAAAGCCATATATTAATTAAATTTCTAATCTCTCCTAAAGAGGGCGAGGCTGTAATAAGTTCTTTAATTTCAGAAGTATTAATAGAATTAGATTTATTTAGAGTAGAGTTCAATTTGTTTGAAGGATTTTTTTTTATTTCTTGAATAATATTTTTCTCACTAACCTTTTTTTGATTTTTATCAGCAGCAAGAAAAGATTTATTTATAAAAGCATCATCCTGGATTGAATTTTTAAAATTATTCCTTAAAAATCCAATTCCAATACCAAATGAGAATAAGATCAAAAACGCGTATAGATAAATCAAATAAGGTGACTTACCAATAATTTCTTGATCCTTCAAAAATTCTCCAAAACTAAATTTTAATTCTGCAATTTTTTCAATTAAAAACCTATAAAACTCTATTGGTTTATTCTTAATCATTTCATGATTAAGTTTATTTTCTTGAATATCAAACTTCTCATATACTTGTTTAATACCGCCAGGCCAAGGTAATCCCCTTTCATCAACATTCGCATATGAACTATCAATATCTTCAGTACTGTTTATCGAGGATGATTCTTTTATCTGTTGATTTTGAAGATTTGATTTTATTGTAGTCTTGGTGGATTTCTTTTCTAATTTTTCAATAAATTCTTGAATTTCCCTATCTTCAAACCAAGAATCCAAATCCACCTCTTTTGATTCAATATCTCTATAACCAACTAAAACATCGTTCTCTAACCAATTTTTACAGTAAACACATATTGCTTCTAACTTGTTTCCTTGATAATTGTTAAGCCAATCTCGTAAATTTTCATCAGAACTGCTAGAAAATCTTGCAGAAGCTTGATCAATATTTGCCAAAAGCAGATCTAAACAACCCATAAGAGGCATTGAATCTAAACCTGATAAATTTAGTTTCTTTAAAATTCTCCTTGCTTCAAATAATTTTTCGGGCTTTCTTCTCGAGAAGCCAATAGCTGTTAATGATAGAAAGGCTAAAAATCCTGCTTCTAATGATCCTCTTTTTTGTAATTCAAGAAACAAATCTACCTGTTCTTGCACTGTCAAAAAAGGCTTTATTTGTTGAAAAAAAGATTCAAATTCTTGCTGATTTAGATAATCTCCAAATTCAGATTTATTATTACCCTCCAAACCACCTCTTTTAATTATTAAATTTTCCAACATATCTAAGCCTTTTTTATGAGAATCCTGATCATTTAGGTCCCTACTAAGTAGATCTAAGATTCTGTAAGGAAGAAGAGCCGCCAAGTCTTCTTCGAGTTCTTTCCTTCTTTCTCCAAGCTTCCCCATTCTCTGAAGAAGTTGTATCCCCTCAGATAAAAAGTCTGCTGCGTTTGAATAAGATCTAAGTTGTTGTTCTTGAATTGCTGAATCTCTAGCTGTTAAAGAAGCTAATAAAGTTAAATCAGCTTCTCTACTACTTCCTAAAGCTGGAGTTTGTGGGGGTTGCAAAGCTTTTCTTGTGATCTTAAAAGCTTCTTTTGGGGAACCTGATTCCCACAGAAGTATTAATCCTGCTACTTCTCTATTTGAGGGAAACTCTAGTCCTGATGATCCATTTAATAACAAATTTTCGTAATTTCTTCTACTTTCTGGATCTGTAAGTAAATCAGCAGTCAGGCGAAGCAACTCAGATCTTTGGGTTAAAACTTCATAAGTAAAACCTTCATCAGGCGTTTTATCCAACCGTAATTGAAATGCTCTTAGTATTTCCTCAGATGTTGCAGAGGGGCTCACGCCAATTAAACGGAAATGGTCTAAAGGAAGTTCCAAACAAATATCCTATTGAAAATTCTTAGACAAATTTTATCAAGTTAAAAATTTTTTTCATAAGGTCTTACAGAGTTATTAAAAAAAAACATGAAAATCGCCCTTCACAGCTTAGAATGTTAACAAATCAAAACTTCATTAAGGTATTTTCTTGGAAACACACGTAGAGAGAATCTCAAATCTTCAAGACATTAAAAAAGCCACGTTAGATCGTGAAACAGGTTTATTTCTTTATGAAGACATGACGCTTGGTCGGAGATTCGAAGATAAGTGTGCAGAGATGTATTACAGAGGAAAAATGTTCGGTTTCGTTCATTTATATAACGGCCAAGAGGCTATAAGCACGGGAGTAATTGGCGCCATGAAAAAAAAACATGATTGGTTTTGTAGTACTTACCGCGATCATGTTCATGCACTAAGTGCAGGAGTTCCATCCTTTGAAGTAATGAGTGAACTTTTTGGTAAAGCTACAGGTTGCAGCAAAGGCAGAGGGGGTTCGATGCACTTATTTTCAAAAGAGCATCACTTACTAGGAGGGTATGCATTTATTGGAGAAGGGATTCCCGTCGCTTTAGGAGCAGCCTTTTCAAGTAAATATAAAAAGGATGTTGCTAATAATAATAGTAGTGATTCAGTAACTGCAGCATTTTTTGGAGATGGGACTTGCAATAATGGGCAGTTTTTTGAATGTTTAAATATGGCTCAATTATGGAAATTACCCATAATTTTTGTTGTTGAGAATAATAAATGGGCTATTGGTATGGCTCACGACAGAGCAACTAGCAATCCTGAAATTTGGAGAAAAGCTTCCGCTTTTGGTATGCATGGCGAGGAAGTTGATGGGATGGATGTACTAGCAGTAAGAGGAGCAGCACAAAGAGCAATTGAACGCGCTAGGGCAGGAGAAGGGCCAACACTTTTGGAGTGCTTGACTTATAGATACAGGGGGCATTCTCTCGCAGATCCAGATGAATTAAGGTCTGAGAAAGAAAAGGAGTTTTGGGGAAAAAGAGATCCTATTAAAAAATTAGCGCGAGAAATTATCGATGGTAAATTCGCAACGGAAGAAGAGTTAAAAAGTATTGAAAAAAAAATAGACACAGAAATCTCTGAGTCAGTCAAAAATGCTTTAGAAGCACCTGAACCTCCTTCACAAGAATTAACTAAATATATTTGGGCTGAAGATTAGATTAAATACCACTGGGCAATTTTCTGGTTAAATTTCTTAGTTTTCTTAATGCCTTGAGTTCAACCTGTCTAACTCTTTCTCTAGAAACTTCTAATAATCTTCCTATTTCAGCAAGTGTATGTCTTTCATTACCATCTAATCCAAACCTCAATTTAAGAACATGTTGTTCTTGCTCGCTTAGATGGCTTAACCACTTCCCAAGTTGCTCTTGATGCATTTTCTGTTCAACTTGGTCTAAGGGCTCTTCATTATTACTATCTGCAATTAAATCCCCTAAAAAGCTTCTACCATCGTCACCACTAACTGGAGCATCTAAACTACTAGTTGATAAAGCTTGTCTTAAAACAGAATCTAATTCTTCAACATCAATTTCCATTGCTTCTGCAATTTCAATTCTGCTTGGCATAGCACCTAGTTTATGTGCCAAGTCCCTACTAACTTTTCTTATAGAAGCTAATCTCTCACTTAGATGGACTGGTAAACGAATCGTTCGTGATTGACAAGCAATTGCTCTTGTCATACTTTGTCGGATCCACCAAAAAGCATAAGTAGAAAACTTATATCCTCTCGTAGGGTCAAATTTTTCAACAGCCCTTTCCAAACCTAGAGAACCCTCTTGGACTAAATCAAGAAGTTCAAGTCCCTTACCTTGATATTTTTTTGCCACACTAACAACTAACCTTAAATTAGCTTTCATCATTCTCTCTTTTGCTCTTCTCCCAATTTTTATTGTTCTTTTTTGCTGCGTTGTAAATTCTTTATTTTTTTCATTCAACTGACCATCTTCTGTGAGTATCATCATTTTTTGCACTTGGTTACCCAACTCAATTTCTTCAGCGGGTGTAAGCAAAGGTACTCTACCGATATTTTGCAAATACCAACTTATTGGATCATTACCTTTTCTTTTTTGCGGTTCAGCTTGAGCTGGTATTGATGAAACCATTTTTTTTGACCTAATAAGGTATTAAAACTCTCCTACAGTTTTTTGAAAATACCCCAATATTTAATGCGCGCTTCAGATTTCAAGTAATATTTGTACACTTATGTGTTTAAAACTATAAATAACTCTATTAAATTGTTTCTTTCAAGATATTTGTCTCGTTTTTATATTTCTCATTAATTTTGTCAGTCCATCACCTATAGCAGAAGCATTTGAACCACTTTTGCTCTTCGATGCGGCAAATGAATGTAAAAGTACGTATTTAGCAAAAAAATCTGTTGATATATTTCTACACAAGGTTAAATCCATCGCAGAACTACCACCTATAAAACCAGATAAAAGATCGCCCAATCCAGCTCGAGCTGTCTGAGAATCGGTTCCAAAAAGTTGCCATACTTTTTTATTATCAGCAACTATACTGTTAGCTCCTTTTAACAAAATACTGATATTGAATTTTTTTGCCGCATAACTAGCAAGCCCAACATTGTTCTGAGCTTTGATATTAGGAAATAACCTTCCAAATTCTTTGCTGTGCGGTGTAATCCATGTCTTAAATTTTCTCTCTAAAAAGAAATTTGACCCCAATTTAGAATCCGAAATCCTATTAAGTGCATCTGCATCCAAGATCAATAGTCCTTCAAAAGCAATAAGATAGTCCTTTGATTTTTGCCAATCATCCTTATCAATTCCTATTCCTGGACCGACAACTAATGAATCAAACCCGCTTAAATCAATATTCTTTAATGCGCTATATAAAGATGCATTGCCATTTTGGTTAGATTGCATAGTTTCTTTTAAAACTATTTCTGGGGCAACTTGCCAAATAGATTCAGCAACCATCCCCGGAAGGACTGCAGAGATAAAGCCTGCTCCACTTGATATGGCCCCTTTTAATGCTAAGTATGCAGCCCCAGGATATTTTTCACTTCCAGCTATTATTAATGTTCTACCTCTTTGATATTTGTTGGAATTTTTTGGTAAAGAAGGTAAATCAATATTTTTTATATCTTTGTAAGTAACCTTAAAAATTTTTTCATCAACTTTGGACAGTTTACTAGCAGGCATCCCAATATCTATATGGTGCAATTCTCCAATAAAAGGCAAAGCAGAATCTTGAATTAACCCAAGCTTATAAAGACCAATAGCTAAGGTATAGTCTGCCTTTACTGCGTTATCTAAAAAAGGCTCACCCTTATCAGGACATAATCCTGTTGGAATATCAATACTTATTACCTTTCCAGATTTTTTATAAAATTTTTGATTAAACAGTTTAATTAATTTATCATCAACTTTTCTTGTTTGATTATTACCAAAAACTGCATCAATCCAAAGCTCTTTTCTATTTGCATCAGGAGGTTCTACTAATTTTGTGACACCAATAGATGTAAGATAATTAAGGTGTTTATTTGTTAATGTTTTTTTTATCGGAAATGGGCACCATACCTGAACATAAAAACCTTTCAAAAAAAGCTCTCTAGCTATTACTGCACCATCCCCACCATTATGGCCAGGACCTATAAAAACAGTTATTCCATGCTTGAGAAGAGGTTTCTTTTTTAAGAGCCATCTACTAATTTGGATACCAGCTTTTTCCATCAATGCTTCTTGTGGCATTCCATCAGAAAACATTTCTTTCTCTAATTTCAACATTTGCTTTGAATCAACAATTAAATGTTCAGAGTCAATTGTTGGCCATACAATTTCATTCATAATGAGTACAAAGCAATTGAAGTACTTTTCAAAAATTTAAACTTCCATGTTAAAGACACAAAAGGATAAAAAATTAGAGAACTTTTTTTCTTCTAATAATAAAACTAAAAAGAAGAAAAATATTATTGTAGGTCTTTCTGGTGGCGTAGATAGTTCCCTCTCAGCTGCTCTTCTTGTAGAAAAAGGCTGGAATGTTGAGGGACTAACTCTTTGGTTAATGAAAGGACAAGGCTCCTGTTGTTCTGAAGGATTAGTAGATGCTGCTGGCCTTTGTGAAGATTTGGGAATTAACCATAAAATAATAGACTCAAGAGAAATTTTCGAAAGAGAGGTAATTAAAAAAACAACTGAAAGCTATGAGAAAGGATTCACTCCACTTCCATGTTCGATGTGCAACAAAAATGTGAAGTTTGAAGAGATGCTCAATTACGCAATAAGCAAAAAAGACTTTACTCATATTGCGACGGGACATTACGCAAGGATAAAAAAATCATCTTATGCTAGAGCACTTGATTGCAAGAGCCTTGTATTTAAGGAATACCTTCTTCTTAGAGGTGCTGACGAAAACAAAGACCAAAGTTATTTTCTTTATTCTCTTTCTCAAGAAGTACTAAGCAGATTAGAATTTCCTCTTGGTGAAATGAAAAAAGAAGAAACAAGAAGGGAAGCCATCAGATTAGGCCTTAGAACTGCTCAAAAACCAGAAAGTCAAGATTTATGTTTAGTTGAGCATTATGGATCAATGCAAAAATTTATCGACAAACACATAGAACCCAAAGAAGGAAAAATTGTGCATGTAAATGGGAAAGTCCTTGGGACGCACAATGGAATTCAGCACTTTACGGTAGGTCAGAGAAAAGGGTTGGGCATCGCTTGGCCTGAACCACTATATGTAAAAAGTTTAGACAGGGTAAAAAACACAGTTTATGTAGCAGACAAAAGTGATCTATTTAATAAAGAAGCAATTATTAGTAAGATTAACTGGGTTTCAATCCAAGATCCTGAGCAAGAGATAGAAGTAGAAGCACAAATCAGATATAGAAGTAATCCAGTAAAAGGTACATTAATACCTTTGAAAAATTTAGATAATACAACTACAACATTTAAATTAATTTTTGAAGAAAGTCAAAGTTCGGTAACGCCTGGACAAGCTGCAGTTTTTTATAAAGGAGAAATTTTATTAGGTGGTGGATTAATTAGTTAATTTTCCAAAAGATATTTAATCCCATAAATAATATAAACAAAAACAAAATAGGTTTATCTCCAAATTTTGTATAGAAAGTCTTTTCGGATGAAAAATTAGGGAACAATATTTCATTTTTCTCAACATCATAGTCTAAAAGTTTAATTATTTTTCCATCATCTTGAATTAAGCCCGAAGGTCCTGTATTTGATACTATTAAATTATTTTTCTTATTTTCAATACTTCTTAATCTAGCCAAAGATAGGAATTGATTATAAAGCTTAGCTGGATATGGATTTAAATTTGCTGCAGTTATTATCAGTTTTGCACCGCTATTAATAGCCTTTCTTATTTCTAGTCCATCACTAATTTCGTAACATATAGCTACTGCTAGTGGGGGTGTAAATTTAGGATCAAAAAATCTTGAATCAGAGCCTGGTTGAATTCCTCCTACTGCAGATAATCCTCTTGAAAAACTATCTAGAAATCTAGGTATTTTTTCACCTATTGGAACAAGTCTATTTTTATCTATAAATGAGGTAAAAGATTTATCTCCAATTTGAAATCCGAGTAAAGAACTTCTTAATTCATTATTTGAATTTCTGAAACCTCCTGATAAGGTATTAACCTTAATGCCTTTAGAAAAATAAAAATTATTAGATAGAGTTCCTTCAGGAGCAACAAGAAGTTTCGCCTTGTTTGATAAAGCATATTTTTGAGCGATAGATAGCTTTTCTTCAATAAATTCATCATTTATTTTTAATTTTTCTCTTGTTGGCATATTAGTTTGCCAAATAGCCACTGGATATTCATAATTTCTTTTTATTGGAGTTGTTAAACCTCCAAATAAATGTAAAAAAATAAAAATCAAAAGTCCTAAAAGAAATATTTTTTTAAAGTAAAGTTTTCTTTCCCATCTACCTTGCATATAAAAAATCCAAAATCCAATCAATATTTGTAATACGCATAAGCCACTCGCACCAATCCATCTTGCTAAACCAGCAAGATAAATATCACCTGGGATAAGACTCTCTCCTAAACCTATCCAAAAAAAAGGTGTTTGAGAAAGTATCAATTCACCAATACCCCAAGTCAAAGATAAAAAAAATACTTTTACTGTTAAAGATAATATTTTAATTTTGAAAACATCCTCCTTCCAGAGAATAATTTCAACCAACAATCCCCATAAATAAACTAATATCCCACCCAAAAAAGCGCAAAATAATAATATTAAAATGGCAATAATTAAACTTGTAAGCCATGAAAACCCAAGCCATGTCAATGGATGAAGATCATAAAGCCAAGAATGACTTATCAAGACAAAGAAAAAACCCCAACAAAAGTTTGCTATTCTCCTTTCACTTCCCTTCCATAAAATAAATAATGATATCGGCATAAAAATTAGCCAAAAATTAGTTGAAACTGAAATTCCTCCTAAAATCCCTCCTAAACAAGGATAAAAATATTGTCTTAGACTTTTAATTTGAATTGGGATTAACAATCTAAAATTACGAAATTAAATTTATAATCACCCGTTTATTGTACCTTCATTCTGTAGACTAAGTTCTAGTAACTTTCAAAATTTAAGTGAAAGAAGTCTTTATTAGTTTTGCAATTTTTGTTTTTTGTGTTTCATTAACTCTTTTCAGTCAATTTAATTCACCACAAGTTGTTAATGCTGCTGAATCAGAAACTCAGTCAGTTCAAAGAACAAATGCTGCAAAATCATCAAATGTCTCAAATAATAATTTATTTGAACTAGACCCATCAGATCCAAATCCTATACTTTTCGCTATGGCAGAAGAAACACCATCAGACAACAATTCAAGGACTACAGAAAGTGGTCTAATTATCGCAGATATCGTAAACGGGGAAGGTGATGAGGCTAGTGCTGGGCAAACAGTTACTGTAAATTACACAGGAACTCTAGAAGATGGGACACAATTTGATACCAGTATCGGCAGAGCTCCATTCAGCTTTCCATTGGGTGCTGGACGAGTAATAAAAGGTTGGGACGAAGGTGTAGCAGGCATGAAAGTTGGAGGCAAAAGAAAATTAACAATACCTCCGGAACTTGGATACGGATCAAGAGGAGCTGGAAATGTAATACCTGCTAATGCGACTTTAATATTTGAAGTTGAATTATTAAAAGTCAATTAAATTAAGTAAGAAAAATATCTAAGACTTTTCAATTTAGTTAATCTCCAAGTAATATATATACAACACCAAATATTTGAAATGTTAAGTAAATTCATCAATTCTTTTCTAAATAAAAAATCTCCAATGAAAGTCCATGCTCACTGCGATGGCCCTTGTGGTGTTTACGACCCAGCGTCTACTAGAGTTGCAGCTGAAGCAGTTTTATCAATGACAAAAAAACTTATTGCATTAGAAGCTCCTTCCAGCACTGATTCAGCAGAGTGGGCTGCATACAGTAATACATTTTCTAGATATGTTGCAGTTAAAGAAGAGCAAGCAAAAGAAACAAAGAAAGAGATTCTAATTTTGTGGACAGATTACTTTAAACCAGTTCACTTAGAAACTTATCCAGACTTACATGAAACCATTTGGAAGGCGGCCAAATTATGCAGTGCATGCAAAGTTAATGTTGACTTAGCCCAAGCTGAAGAACTTATGAGTTATGTAGAAAAAATTCATAATATTTTCTGGGCCTCAAAAGGAAGATCAGACGCTTTTGTAAAAGCTAGTTAATCAAAATTATTTTCAAAAGTTTTTTTGATTTTATTTTATTTTTTTTAGGTTTAAGAAAAACCGCAATTATTCGTGGTGATTCGATGTTTCCTTACCTAAAAGAAGGAGATATTGTATTTTTTAAAAAATATAAAAAGAATAAATCAATACTTAAAAATCGACAAATAGTTATTTTTAATCATCCAATTAAAAATAAAAACCTAATAAAAAGGATAAATTCAGTAAATCAAAATAACATTGAGGTTTTTGGTGACAATATTGAATTTAGCGAAGATAGTAATAAATTTGGATTAATCAATAACGAAAAAATAATTGGGATTGTCACTTCTAAATTAATTATTCCTAAATTAAAAAATTTTTTAATTCAAAAAAACAGAAGCACTTCTTTGAATCCAAAATAATCCCAAAGAAAAGGAAAGCCCTCCTGCTACAGCTATTAATCTTTTAATAAATTTTTGACTTGCTTTGAAGGTAGTAAAAGATATTAAACAAGTGAAAAGATTCATACTTAGGAGTGAACCAATCAAATATGAAATCAAATATAAGCAAGCGCTTGTTAAAGGTAGTGCTAAAGCAGGAAGAACTGCAAGAAAATGTGAACCTCCAGCTATACCGTGTAGCAAGCCTAAACCAGTCAAAGCATGTGAGTGCTTATTATTATTTTTTTGTTCCTTAACATGAACGTGAAAATGACGATGGGCAATTCCATTCTCATGCATATGGGAATGCGAGTGGATACTTAATTGAAAAGAATTTTTTATAGCAAATACTCCAACAATTAAAAGTGAAATTCCAACTAGGAATTCGGCAATACTAGAAAATTTATTTAATGGAGTAATATCCTTAATAAAAATCGCTAGAAAAGCCAACAAGAGGACTCCTGAAGAATGTCCCAAACCCCATGAGAAACTATTTTTAAGAGCTTTTTGGGGATTATTAATCGCTGCTGGTACCATTGCAATTAGATGATCAGCGCCACTAACAACATGCACAAATCCTGCAACTATACCTGTTAAAACTACAGCCTGCATTTATATTCAGTACAACTCTGTTTATTCAATTTTATAGCACGATTTGAAGTCAATATTAAATTGAGTTAAATAATTTCTTGAACGATTGTTCAATATCAGTTTCTCTCATAAAAGTTTCACCAATTAATACTCCCATGATTCCAATAGATCTAAGCGATTCTAAATCTTCGGCACAATTAATTCCAGATTCACTAATGGGAATAATATTTTGTTTTAAAAATATATCTGCATATGTATGCATCAATTCTTTTGATGTTTTTAAATCCGTTTTAAAAGTCTTTAAGTCCCTATTATTTATCCCAATCAAATTAAAAGATTTTAACTTTAGAATCCTTTCTAATTCATTAGAGTTATGGACTTCAACAAGAACACTCATCTTTAAATTATCAGCTATTTTCTTTAAATAAGTTAAATCATCATCACTTAAAATCGCAGCGATTAATAATATTGCATCAGCACCCGATACCCTTGCTTTATAAATCTGATAAGCAGAAATAATAAAATCTTTGCAGAGTAGAGGGAGATTAGTTGATTTCCTTACAGTTTCGAGTATTTCATAACTACCTTGAAAAAACCTTTTATCGGTAAGTACCGAGATACATGATGCACCTAATCCTTCATAACAAATTGCTATGTTTTCAGGGTTAAAATCTTTTCTAATAACTCCTTTACTTGGACTAGCTTTTTTTATTTCAGCAATAACTCCTGGTTTTATTTTTGACTCCAAGATATTTTTGTAAAAATCTTTAGGAGTAGGAAGTTTTTCAATCTTTTTGATGAGATCTTCTAAAGAGACTATTTTTTTAAAATTCTTAATTTCAATATCCTTGTGCCATACAATTTCTTCCAGAATGTTTTTTGCTTGTGCTTCTCTATGAGGTACAGCATATTCTAAATTTTCTACCCTTACTGTTGGATTTGGTGGCCTGCGTCTTATCTCCATTAATTTTAGATATTATTTTATTTGAGAAGCAGCCTGTTTATATGCGACCTCAACTACTTCACTAAGAGTAGGATGAGTATGAACTTCTTTAGATAATTCAATTACATCTTGGTTCCTTGAAATAGCGTTTGAAATTTCTTGAATTAAATCAGCTGCATGTAACCCAAAAATATGAGCACCTAATACTTTCCCATTATCTTTGTTGAAAATCAACTTTAGCAATCCATCACTCTCTAATTCAGCCAATGCTTTTGAATTAGCCTTAAAGAAACTTTTGACAACTCCCAAAGTAAAATTTTCTTTTGTAGATATCTCTTTAGCTTCAACTTCAGAGAGACCAACTGAACTTATCTCTGGGTGAGTAAAGGTTGCTGCAGGGATACTTTTATAGTTAATTTCGACATTACCACCGCAAATATTATCAACAGCAATAGTACCCTGCGCTGCAGCTGTATGGGCAAGCATTAGTTTACCCGTTACATCTCCAACAGCCCAAATGTTAGGTATTATTTCATCACCATTCTTAACTCTCATTTGATCATCTATAGGAATGAAACCTTTTACTGTTTCGATACCAACCGACTCCAGATTTAAGTTATTACTATTAGGACTTCTGCCTGTTGCGACTAGTACAGCGTCAACTTCTAAAGTTTCTACAACTTCCTTAGATTTTGCATCAGTAAGTTCTATTTTTACAGGACATCCAGGTGTTATTTTTGTAGCAAAGACATTTGATTTTGTGTCTATATCTCTTGCTTGAATAAGGTTCTTCTTAGCAATTTTAGTGATGTCTGGATCAAATGTTGGCATAATATTCTCCAGAGCCTCGATCATGGTAACTTCACAACCAAGCGCGGTGTATACATCAGCAAATTCTAGACCTATATATCCGCTTCCAATAATTGCTATCCATCTTGGAAGCCACTCAAGTTTAACCGCATCATCGCTAGTAAATACAGTCCTATTATCCAAAGTTATTCCACCGGGCACAAAAGGAGAGGAGCCTGTTGCTATAACAATATTCTTACATGTGAAGATTTTATCAATTCCGTTTTTATCTCTTACACCTACTTTTTGATTTCCTTCAATTCTTCCAATGCCCAAAATAATTTCAACTCCACTCCTTTTAAGAGTTTTTGTTAAATTTTCTCTAACATTTAAAACTAAATTATTTGCATGATCTGCAATTTTTGATCTCTCGAACCTTACTGGTGAAGCATGTATACCAAATTTAGCTAAATGTTCATAATTAGCTATTTCTCTAACTTTTCCACTTGCAGCCAAAAGAGCTTTAGAGGGAACACAACCCTTGTTAACACAAGTGCCTCCCATATCAGAAGATTCTACTATTGCAACTTTCAGTCCCTTACCAGCAGCATGTTTAGCGGCATCAAAACCTCCATATCCTGCTCCTATTACGATTAAATCAAAATCAAAACTTGAATCAGTCACTTTTTATTTATTTATTTAGAGGTGTATGCGACTCTTTTTCGTTCTAGTAATAACGGAACTGCAACACAAGCCACATTTAATGATTCTACAATCTCACTATGCGGAATTGTAATTGTTTCATGAAAAGCTTCTTGAATTTTTTTATGAATACCTTGACCTTCATTACCCAAAATTAATGCGGTACGTCTAGACCAATCAACTTCCCAATATGGTTTTGAAGGTTTTTTTGAACTCTCATTATGGCTACTAGTAGAGAAAATCTTAAATCCTACATTTGATAATTCAGATAAAGACTTAAGTAAAGAATTTAATCTTTCTTCTTCATTTCCATCAAATCTTAAAAATGGCAGATGAAAAACAGCACCTGAAGATGCTCTTAATACCTTTTGGCCTAATGGATGCGCACCTCCAGCTAAAAAAATTGCATTAACACCCGCAGCTAAAGCGGTTCTAAATAGATTACCCATATTCCCAGGATCTTGAATTCTGTCGAGAACAAGAACAAAATCATCTTTTCTATTAAATTGATAATTAGGTATTGCTGAAATATCTACTAAAGCTGCTATCCCATCTGGATTAATTGTTGAAATCGCAGATGCCAAGACTTCCTCTGAGACAATATTTATTAATGACTCATCAAATTTTTTACTTAGATTATGATTCTTTCTTAGCCATTTTTCGGTAACTAAAATCTTAGAGGGATTTTTTCCAGACTTCAGCAATTCTTCAATGAGATGTGTACCCTCTATGCAAAAAAAGTCTTGATCTTTTGGAGATGATCCTCTTTTAAATGATCTAAATCTTTTAACTAGATTATTGTTCTTACTAGTTATTTTTAAAAAAGTATTTTCTATGAGTATTTTGAAAAATTTGTTATCAACTATATTTTAATTACATAAACATTTTGATCAATTATTTATTAAATTTTTATTTCTCAAGAAATCAAAAAATACATTTTCACTTTTAATTAACATTCATGACGTTACATAGGGTGGACTTAATATTATTAGTTTGTCATGATGAATCTAATAAATTAAGTCTTAATGATTTGCGGGAGCAAAACGAAGTCATATCTTAAATCGCAAAATTTAAAGATTCTTGGCCAAGGCAAATTAAATGGAATAGTTGAAATAAGTGGTGCGAAGAATTCCGCATTAGTTTTATTAGCCTCATCATTGCTAACTAATGAAAAAATAATTCTTGAAAATGTACCTTTCCTCACTGATATTGAAAAAATGGGGAATATCTTAAAGAATTTAGGAGTGAATTTAGTTCGTAAAAACAACCAACTAGAAATAGATCCAAAAACTATTTCGATTAAAGAACTTCCATATGAACTTGTTAAAGGATTAAGAGCTAGTTTCTTTTGTATAGGTGCACTATTAACTAAATTTGGAGAAGCTCAAGTACCTTTACCAGGTGGATGCAATATTGGTTCAAGGCCAATAGACGAGCACATTAATGGGTTAATCGCACTAGGAGCAGACATTATTATTGAAGAGGGAATTGTAAAAGCAAAAACAAGGGGGGACAAAAATAGACTTCATGGCACTCATATTAAATTAAATTGTCCAAGTGTAGGTGCTACTGAAACTTTAATAATGGCAGCATCTTTAGCTAACGGAAGAACTACTATTGAAAATGCTGCTAGAGAGCCTGAAATTCAGGATTTATGCCAAATGCTTAATAAAATGGGGGCAAAAATTTATGACTCCGGTAAAGAAACAATTATTATTGATGGTGTTAATAAGCTTGGCGGATGTACCCATAAAGTAATTCCAGACCGAATAGAAGCTGGAACTTTTCTAATAGCTGCTGCTGCAACTTCCTCTTCAATAACAGTTTCTCCAGTAATCCCTCATCACCTTGAAGCTGTCACTAATAAACTTCAAGAGAGTGGGAGTAAAATCACGATTAAAGGTAATTCGATTTCTATAAAGAGTAAAGAAATTAAAGGAGTAGATATTGAAACAGCTCCTTTCCCAGGCTTTCCTACTGATTTGCAGGCACCATTTACAACTCTTATGACAATAGCAAATGGTGAATCAAAGATAACTGAAACAATTTTCGAAAACAGAATGAATCATATTTATTTACTTAATGAAATGGGCGCCCGTATAAAACTAAACAAAAATATAGCTCACATCAAAGGTGTTAAAAAAATTAAGGGCATGGATCTAGTTGGATCTGATTTGAGGTCTTCAGCTGCATTAATAATTGCTGGGATTATAGCTGAAGGCAATAGTAGGATTTTTGGTTTAGAGCATTTAGATAGAGGCTACGAAAATTTTGAATCAAAATTAAAAATTTTGGGTATAAAAATAACAAGAGAATTCAACAAAAAAACTTTGACAAATAAAGAATTAAAGAACAGTTCAGACCCTGCAGATATTGCTCGATATAGAGTTGCCTAAATTCTTAAGAGCATAAGGATAATTATTTAAACGTAAGCAATATTAATTAATGAGATACAACCCAAAAATAATATAAACAAAACTAGAAAGCGATTAGACCAAATTTTATTTAAACCATTAAATTTGAATTCGTTCATGCCCAACTTCCGCTATTGGATCCGAATGTTGTAAGTATAGTTACTGCAATAAAAAGAAAAGGGACAAATTTAAAGGATAATTTTTTAGCTTGAGTTTTAGACATTTGCTTTTTTCTTCAAATATAACACAATATTACTAATCATGAAGCTATCTCCTTTTAAAAAAGACTTTTAATCGCATTTAATCACAAAAATGTATCATAAATGTTTAAATTTTCTTTTTCCCCCTCATTTCTTGTCAGCAAATGCAATAAATAATTCTATGTTTTTATCGAAAAGATTAACTATTAACAAACGTTATCTTGATAACTGTTCCTTGACCAAAACAATAGTCAATAAGTTGATTTTTGTTATAATAAAAAAGTTAATTTTTTCAAAAGCCTTGGGAGCGTGGTGGAATTGGTAGACGCACCGCACTCAAAATGCGGCACCTTCGGGTATGTCGGTTCAAGTCCGACCGCTCCCACTTTGATGAATACCTATAGTCGATTCGATATATCTTTCAAAAAAGGAAAAGGTTGTTGGCTATGGGACAAAACAGGCAAAAGGTATCTTGATGCAGTCGCTGGTATAGCAACTTGTAGTCTTGGACATAGCGACAGAGTTTTAAGAAGAAGGTTATCAACTCAACTAAAAAAGATTCAGCACATTTCTAATCTCTACAACATTGAAGAACAAGAACAATTAAGCAGAACTTTAACGAATATGAGTTGTGCTAAAAGCGTCTTCTTCTGTAATAGTGGTGCGGAAGCAAATGAATCAGCAATTAAATTAATTAAAAAATATGGAAATAAAACAAATAAAGGTAAAGAATCAATAATTCTCGCAGCAGAATCCAGCTTCCATGGAAGGACCCTTGCAGCCTTGAGTGCCACTGGACAACCAAAATATCAAAAAGGTTTCGAACCAATGATTCAAGGGTTCAAATTTTTTAAATTTAACAATTTTGATTCGGTAAAAAAATTATTTGAAGAGTGTGAAAATAATGACCAAAAAATTTCCGGTGTTTTAGTTGAACCAATACAAGGCGAAGGCGGTGTAATTCCTGGTAGTAAAATATTTTTTAAAAGCTTGAGAGAAATATGTGATAAATATAATTCTCTTCTCATTTTAGATGAAGTCCAAAGTGGAGTAGGTCGGACAGGGAAAATGTGGGGTTATGAGAATTTAGGAATTGAACCTGATGGATTCACCCTTGCTAAAGGATTAGGAGGAGGTCATGCAATTGGAGCATTATTGGTAAAAGAAAAAGCCAACATTTTTTCTCCAGGAGATCATGCAAGCACTTTTGGAGGGAACCCATTCGCTTGTAAAGCTGCCCTAACTGTATTAGAAGAAATAAATAGAAGAAATATTATCAATAATGTTTATCTAAGAGGGAAACAATTAAGTGCTGGGTTTGAAGAATTGTCAAAAAAATTTCCAAATATTATTAATGGGAAAAGAGGTTTAGGTTTAATACAAGGTCTTGTAATCAATGATAATTATGCTGATGCAAAAAAAATTACAACAAAAGCTTTTGATAAAGGATTACTGGTAGTTCCTGCAGGAGGAAATGTTGTAAGGATTGTCCCGCCATTAGTTATTTCTCGAAGAGAAATTAATATTCTTTTGGATAAACTAAATTCAATTTTTGAAGAGTTATAGCAATTTAAATTTTGAAAAATGCAAATTTAAAAACTTTTGAATTATTATCTCCTAAATACGAAAGGGATAATATCAAGTTAGGTTTATCAAGAATTAAAAAAGCACTTCAAAAACTTGGTAATCCTTGTGAGAATATCCCTGCAATACAAATTATCGGAACCAATGGGAAAGGATCAATCGCGGCATATTTAGAAAGTATACTTTTTGAAGCCGAAAGGAATTTTGGTGTAACGACATCTCCTCATCTTTTGGACGTATGCGAGAGGATTAGAGTTAATAAAAAAAATATAAAAAAAACTGATTTTGAAAAAATCTATGGATTGGTAGAAAAAAATTTTTCCGCATTTGAATTAACTCCTTTTGAAAAAATCATTTGCTGCGCACTAAATTTTTTTGACAATAAAAAAGTTGAATTACTCATTCTTGAAGCTGGCTTAGGGGGACGATTGGACGCGACAACAGCCCATAAATCTAGACCAATAATTGCTATTGGGAATATTGGCCTAGATCATAAAGAATTTCTTGGAGATACCATTGAAAAAATTGCCAAAGAGAAATTAGCAGTTATTGAAAAAAACTCAGTTGTCATATCGTTCAACCAAAACATTGAAGTTGAAAAATTAATAAACAAAAAAGTTGAAGAGGTTGGAGCAGAAATTATCTGGAAAGATTCGATTTCAAACAGTTATGAGCTTGGATTAAAAGGAATTTTCCAACAGCAAAATGCTTCAGTCGCACTTGGAGCAATTGAAGCTCTCAATAAGTTGGGATTTAATATTAAAGAAAAACACATATCTGAAGGTCTTAAAAAGGCAGTTTGGAAGGGAAGGCTAGAAATAATAAATTATTTCAACAAAGAAATTCTTGTAGATTGTGCGCATAATTATCCTGCGGCAAAAGCACTCTCTAATGAAAGAAGCAATTGGGAGAATGAAGATAAAGGAATTTATTGGATTTTAGGTGTCCAAAAACAAAAAGATATTTGCGCAATATTAAAAACACTTCTAAAAAAAAATGATCACTTATTACTTGTGCCAGTACCAAACCAACCTAGTTGGCAATTAAACGATCTCTCTCAGATTAAAGAAATTGACTTTCAAAAAACAATTGAATTTAAAACATTTGAACTTGCAATTGAGTATTTGTTTTCCCTAGAGAAATGGCCACCTAATCATCCTGTTCTAACAGGTTCTATTTTTTTAGTTGCTGAATTTATTAATTTCGTAAATAAACAAAAATATTAAACATTAAATTGTTCCCTTACTTCCCAACCTTCCAATTTCCCTGGATTTAATAGCCCTTTAGGATCAAATTTTAATTTCGCTTTTACTTGATCTGCGTCAACCACTCCTAGACCTCCTCCCTCTACAGTTAAAACATGAGGATTAAAAATAAACGCCCCAAATTTCTTACAATCTTCCATTATTTCATTTAATTCATCTAACCCATTCCACCTTAATACAGGCAACGCCGCTAATCGCGGTGATCCTTGTTGAGAAACTGCCTCTAAATGCCAAAGAACTTTTCTACCCCATTTTTTTCTCAAAAAATTGATCAACTCTAGTTCATTATTAAGTGGCAAAAGCATCTGCAAATAAGTCCAATTTTTATCCCTAGACCTCATATGAAGAGTTGTATGATTCCATACGACTTCAGAAATTCCATTAACGAGTTTTTCTTCTTCCCCAAGGAAAGTAAATTCAACTTTGAATTTTTTACAAATTAGCTCGATGGTTTTTGTTCCTCCAAGAGTAGATTGAATTAATATCTTGTGACTTTTAGAATTACTGTTAAACCATTTTGGCATTTGATCAACAATTTCATCTTCAAGAATTGCTCCTAGTTTCAGATCAATTGCTGCGCTCGTAAGAGTTTTTAATATTTCTATTGTTTTTTCAAATTCAATACAGTCGATAACTATTGAATACCACTTACGTTTGATATCAGTCGCAAGTAATAGAGAAGTAATTATTCCATTAGTCCCATAAGCATGATTTAGAGGTTCGGATTCTTCAGCATCAAATTTTAATAATGCAGGTTTTTCATTCATTGTTACTGCCTCTAAACCAATAAGATTCCCTGGATCTCGTAGAAATCCCCACCTTATGGACCCAATACCTCCCGATCCACCTGCAATAAAACCTCCAATTGTTGCAGTTTTCCAAGTACTAGGAAGCAACCTCAATTCCCTCCCATATTTCTCTAATTGTTTGTTCAAATCTCCCATAACACAGCCAGACTGTACCTTTACAAAACCTGTATCTGGATCAAATTCTTCCAACTTATTAAAATGACACATCTGCATTACAACCCCTTTAAATAATGGGACGGCTTGCCCATAATTACCTGTTCCTGCTCCCCTTAAAGTAATTGGGATAGAAAATTCCCAACAAATTTCTGCTACTTCCTTTATAGCTTTTTGATCTTTAGGTCTTACAACCAAATCGGCAATACATTCGTCTAATTTTTCAGTAAGGATTGGAGAGTAATTATAAAAATCTTTTGAAAGTCTTTTTATGTCAGATTGGCTTTCAATAATTTCTAAGTTGTTGACTGCCCTAAATTTGTCTATAAATTTAAGAGTATTTGATGTCATTAATAAATTCTATTGTTTTGTATATAAATTAGCCGATTAGCAATATAAATCGCCTTTAATAAATACTTTTCTTTTTAGGTTACTCGAAAAAACATCTGCCCATCTTTGTGCATCTAAAATCACAAAGTCAGCAGGGCAGCCCTTTTTAATTAAACCATCCCATTCTAGGTTTAATAACCTACTTGGAGCTAAAAAAATAGAAGATAGAGTCATCCTGTCCCATGGATTTAGTTGAAGCATAGGTATTGAGCACGACAACGTATAAAAAGGGTCAAAGTTACCAAATGGGTACCAAGGATCTTGAACATTATCACTACCTAGAGATACATCTACGTGAGATTTTTGTAATTGCTTAATTGGCGCGACTGGCCTTTTTGAAGGGATAGTTTTATTATTTCTATTCAACAGCCAAAAATTTGTAAGGGGTAAAGCAATAACCTTAATATTTTTCTCAGCCATTTTTTCTCCTAAATTTAAAATCTCACTATCATTTAGAGAAATAAGACTACTCAGATGACTACAAGTTATTGGGATACTATTAATTTTTAAATTTTCTATTGTTTCTAATAAAAGTTTTATTCCTGCTCCAGGCTCAATACTTGATTCATCTATATGCAAATCAATCTCTAATTTATATTCACTCGCGAGAAGAAGCATCTTTGCAAGAAATTTACTTGTATCTTTTTTATTAAAGGGAGGAACAATAACACCCCCTAAAACGACTCCATGAGATGAAAATATTTTTGCTAACTCTTCTCCATTAGAAGTATTCCAGAATTCCAATGGAGCGAGAGCAACGAATTGTAAAGTCAATTCAGATGAAAATTTTTTTTGTAATTTAAAAAGTTCAGTCCAAATATCAATCGATTGACTTTTGTATGTATCAATGTGACTTCTAATAGCTCGGTATCCATTTTGAATGGCAAGTTTTAATGATTTCTCAACTCTCTCAATAACTTTATCTGTAGTTCTGGTTTTATGTTCTTTGAGATTTACTGATAAAGCTCCTCCATAGTTTGATTCTAGATTAGGAAAATCGGCCCATGTAAATGATTTATCAAAATGCGAATGAGTTTCAACAAATCTTGGAAATAAAATTTTATTTGGTTTTGTATTTTTACTTTTTAAAGGTTTTAATACTGAAACAAATCCATCCTCCCAACCGATGGAAACTGAACATAAATCCTCAACATCAATAGTGAGGTCATCAAAATCTTCTATTAAACAAAGGCTTCTGGGAATAAGAACCTCGGCTTTGCCGGAATTACTCACATTTTTATAATTTACTTTTATTTTAAGACATAAGAAAACTTTACAGAACTAGAAAATAATTCAAATTTCGCTAAATGATAAAAATAACTATGAAAACTTACCCTTGAGTTGTTAAATTTATAAATGTGAGGCGGGCGTCGCCAAGTGGTTAAGGCAGCGGCTTGTGGCGCCGCTATTCGGGGGTTCGAATCCCCTCGCTCGCCCTCAAAAAAATTGCAGCAAAATTATTTAACTTGTAATTTTGAATTAAAGAATCATAAAAAATTCCTAGCAAAGTGCTAACAAAAACAAAACCAGACGGAACAAAATTTAAAAAGAATTCAACTACAGGCAGTTATTGGATAACCACATTTGGATGCCAAATGAACAAAGCTGATTCTGAGAGAATGGCTGGGACATTAGAGAAAATGGGATATTCCAGAGCAGATAATGAATTAAATGCTGATTTGGTCCTATACAATACATGCACTATCAGAGATAATGCGGAGCAAAAAGTTTATAGCTTTCTTGGAAGACAAGCAAAAAGAAAGCACAAAATACCTAGTTTAAAACTTGTTGTAGCAGGTTGCCTTGCTCAGCAAGAGGGAGAGTCCTTATTAAGAAGAGTCCCAGAACTTGATCTAGTTATGGGGCCTCAACACGTAAATAATCTTGAGAATCTTCTGGGAAAAGTTGAATTAGGAAATCAAATTGCTGCCACAGAAGAAACCTTCATATCTGAAGACATAACAAGTGCCAGAAGAGAAAGCTCTATTTGTGGCTGGGTTAATATCATTTATGGATGTAATGAAAGATGTTCATATTGCGTAGTCCCCTCTGTCAGAGGGACAGAGCAATCAAGATATCCAAATGCGATAAAAAGTGAAATCCAAAAATTAGCTGATGATAATTTTAAAGAAATTACCCTTTTGGGTCAGAACATTGATGCTTATGGTAGAGATCTTCCAGGGACCACAAAAGAGGGGAGAAAGGAAAATACTCTAACTGATCTTTTATATTATATTCATGATGTTAAAGGAATTCGCAGAATAAGATTTGCTACTAGTCATCCAAGATATTTTTCAAAAAGGTTGATTCAAGCTTGTTATGAACTTAATAAAGTCTGTGAACATTTCCATATTCCCTTCCAAAGTGGAAATGATGAAATTTTAAAGCAAATGTCCAGAGGATACACAATCAAAAAGTATAAAAATATTATCGAGAATATAAGATCATTAATGCCAGATGCATCAATTACAGCTGACGCAATAGTCGCTTTCCCAGGAGAAACCGAACAACAATTTCAAGATACATTAAAGCTAATATCAGAGATTGGCTTTGATCAAGTGAATACAGCAGCGTACTCTCCCAGACCAAACACGCCTGCAGCAGTTTGGCCGAATCAGCTTTCTGAAGAGGTGAAAAAAGCCAGATTACAGGAAATCAATGATTTGGTCGAGAAAACTGCTAGGAGTAGAAATCAAAGATATATCAACAATATCGAAAGCGTTTTAATTGAAGGTTTAAATCCAAAAAATTCCTTGCAAATTATGGGTAGAACTAGAACAAATAGATTAACTTTCGTAGAGATTCCCAAAAACACTAACTTTAATTTTTCATTGGGAGATGAGATAGATGTCAGAATAAATGAAGCAAGACCCTTTTCTTTAACAGGCGAACTTTATTTATGATTTTTGTCTAAATGATCGGGAGCAAGAGACAATGTATTGGGTTAATATTTGGCGGAAATTCCAATGAACATGAAGTATCCATATCCTCTGCGAAAACAGTCTATAAAGCATTCAATTCAGAAACAAATCAAGAACGCTTCACAGTTAAAGCCTTTTACATAAATAAATATGGAGATTGGCTTGATAGTGATAGTTCAGAAAAAATTTTAATTGATGAAGTTGAAAACAATAAGACAAAAAAACAAGAAATTTTTAATCAAAAAAAAATTAACTTTCTTGACGGAATTGAATTTCAAAATATTGATGTTTGGTTCCCTCTTATACATGGATTTAATGGGGAAGACGGATCAATTCATGGCTTACTTAGATTTACAAAGAAACCTTTAGTAGGATGTGGAATTATTGGCTCTGCACTTGGAATGGATAAAATATTGATGAAAACAATTTTCTCAAATCTTAATCTTCCACAAGTTAATTATCTAGTTTTTCAAAATGCAGATCTCAACAATAAAGAGGTAAAAAATGAAATAATTAATGAAATTTTAAAAAAATTAAGTTTTCCTCTTTTTGTTAAACCCTCTAACTCTGGATCATCTCTTGGCATCTCCAAAGTCATAAGTGAATCAGAAATATTACAAGCATTAGAAAAGGCTCGGGAAATAGATCCAAGAATCGTAATAGAGGAAGGTTTAGATGTGAGGGAGGTTGAATGCGGAATAATTGGAAATTCGAGACTCTTCACCTCTGAGATAGGCGAAGTAAGTTACGAAAGTGATTGGTATGATTACGATTCAAAATATTACTCAAATAATAAAATAATTATCCCAGCCGAGATAGATTCTAAAATCACAAAAGAAATTAAAGAAATTGCTATTAAAAGTTGTAGAGCACTAAATATTTTCGGTTTTGCGAGAGTAGATTTCTTTTTAGAAAAATCTTCAAATAAAATTTTTTTAAATGAAATAAATACAATTCCTGGCTTTACAAAAAACAGCATGTTTCCAATGCTTTGGGAAGCTTCAGGTTTAAAAATTGAACAACTTGTGGCTAAACTAGTAGATATATCTTTAGATTTGTAATTTAAATCGAATGTTGCATGGACTTCTTTGGTTACCATTACTTTTAATCTTCATTTTATTAACTGCACTTGGATGGTTAGAAAGAAGAAGACAAAATCTTTTTAGAAGTTGGGCAAGTGATTCTGAACTGTGCAAGTTAGATAGTTCAGGTGCAGCTTCCTTAAAGGATGGGAAGTTAAAGTGGAGCGCATTTGAAGCTGGTAAATTTGAAGAAAAAGATAGTTTTGTAATCAAGAAACTAGAATTACTTGAATTAATGGCACTAACTTCTGGAGAAGCTCCTCTAACAAGTGAATCTCAAGGCAAGTGCAGGTTGAGATTAGTAGGTGATGGGAAAGAGATGGATGTCCCATTTTCAGATGCAGAGCAAGCGAGAGAATGGATGGACCAATTAATGGAAAAAGCTCGATGTGATTTGTGAAAAACAAAAAAAAATCAATAATAGAAGCTTATTTTTTCTAATTCTATTTTTATTTTTAACAAGCTTTTTAAGCATAAAAACTCTTAAAAAAGTTGATATGCAGAACATTAGGATTACTGGTAGTGAATTATTTTCGCAGAATGATGTGGTAAATAATTCATCGTTAAAATTCCCGGTCCGATTAATTTTTGTTAAAACTAATTTGTTAGAAAAAGAGTTGAAACAAAATTTATCTCTTAAGAATGTTTCGATAAACAGAGAATTATTTCCTTTTGGTTTGAAGGTTTATATCAATACAAGAATTCCAATAGCTTACGGTGAGAGAAAAATAAATGATAAAAAAATATTAGGCTTCATTGATAAAGATGGAATTTTTATCAATAAACAAAATGTGTATGAAAAAAATTTGAATAAATTAACTATAGAAGTTTTTGGATGGAAAGAAAAATTCAAAAAAATATTATCTGAAATTTTCATTGCTTTAGATAATTATGAATTTGAGATCGTTAAAATAACTTTTTCGCCCAATGGGTTTTTAACTGTTGAAGAAAAAGATTTAGGTACAATATTTTTAGGATTTAAACCAGATTTAATTAACTATCAATTACAAATAATCAATAACCTTAAAAATGAATTTAAGAAAAATAGCTTTTCAAAAGAAATAGATAATATTGATCTTACTAATCCAGATAAACCAAAAATAAAAGTGTTCAAACCCTAATATTTGAAAAACCATTTTAAATAATTTTTTTTAATTATTGTAGTGTTGATGTGGGTTTTGCATTCAAAACAAAATATTTAAAAAATAAATATTTTTAGGTTTTTCCTCAACAAATTCCTACAGATGAGCTCAGTAAGTTCATAATGCATCCAATACTAGTATTAATTTCCTATTAAGAGATGAGCTTCGGTAACAATCCAAACTTTGATCAATCGAAAGAAATCCTTCCAAGCCAAAACGCCAAAATAGAGGTTATTGGTGTAGGTGGTGGTGGCAGTAATGCAGTTAATAGAATGATAAATAGTGATTTAGAAGGTGTTTCATTTAGAGTCCTCAATACCGATGCACAAGCCCTACTACAATCCTCTGCAGATAGCAGGGTTCAACTTGGGCAAAACCTCACTAGAGGTTTAGGTGCAGGCGGGAATCCAAGTATTGGGCAAAAGGCTGCCGAAGAGTCTAAAGAAGAGCTTCAACAAGCTTTAGAAGGATCTGATCTAGTTTTTATAGCAGCTGGAATGGGTGGAGGAACTGGTACAGGAGCAGCTCCCGTAGTCGCAGAAGTAGCGAAACAAAGTGGTGCTTTAACAGTAGGTATAGTAACCAAACCATTTTCTTTTGAAGGAAAAAGAAGAATGCGTCAAGCAGAAGAGGGGATTGCAAGATTAGCTGAAAACGTTGATACTTTAATAGTTATTCCAAATGACCGATTAAAAGATGTTATAGCAGGTGCTCCCCTTCAAGAAGCATTTAGGAATGCTGATGATGTTTTAAGGATGGGAGTCAAAGGTATCAGTGATATAATTACATGCCCAGGATTGGTTAATGTTGATTTCGCAGACGTAAGATCAGTCATGACGGAAGCAGGCACTGCTCTTCTAGGAATAGGTATTGGGTCAGGAAGATCAAGAGCTTTAGAAGCCGCACAGGCCGCCATGAATAGTCCTTTGTTAGAAGCCGCTAGAATTGATGGAGCCAAAGGCTGCGTTATAAATATTACCGGTGGCAAAGATATGACTTTAGAAGATATGACCTCCGCATCTGAAATTATCTATGATGTTGTTGATCAAGAAGCAAATATTATTGTTGGTGCAGTAGTAGATGAAGCCATGGAAGGGGAGATACAAGTTACTGTCATTGCAACAGGATTTGAAACAAATCAACCATTAAACCAACAAAGATTAAAAAACAGACTATCAACTCAACCCTTATATAATTTGTCCGATAATAAAGAATCAGGAGCTAGTATTCCTGAGTTCTTGAGATTAAGGCAAAATAAAAAAGATATAGGTTAAAAGGTAAAATAAAGTGACTCGGTTATCTCGCCTGCCTCAAGCATCCCTTGTGGCTGCTACCTTCCGGTCCTGACCAGGTTTAGGCGTTAAAACCGCGAAAGGCCGAGTCATGAACATTTTAGCAATTCTTGATTAAAAAAGATACATAAATTTATTATGTTACCCTCAGACTTAGTTAATTATAAAAAAGAATCTAGAAAAATTATTGCACTAACTGCATGGGACTCAATATCAGGATCTATCGTAGAAAAAGCCAATGTTGATCTCGTCCTAGTAGGAGATTCCTTAGCAATGGTCTGCTTAGGATACAAATCAACATTGCCATTAACTTTAGAAAACATAATTTATCATACTAATGCTGTTTCAAGAGGATTTAAAAAGAATATTGATGAACAACCTTTGATCGTTTCAGATATGCCTTTCCTGACATACCAATGTGGAGAGGATAAAGCTGTTGAGTATGCAGGGAAAATCATTCAGAACACATATGCAAAAGCTGTAAAAGTAGAAGGAGCTGAACCAGAAATACAAAAAGTTATTTCTAGATTAATTAGAATGGGAATCCCTGTTATGGGTCATATAGGTCTTACACCACAAAGCTATCTAAACATTGGATTAAAGAAACAAGGAGAAAGCATAGAAAGCCAAGAAAAAATCAAGAAAGAGGCTTCTATCCTTGAAAAATTAGGATGTTTTTCAATAGTTGTTGAACATATTCCTGATTTTCTTGCTAAAGAAATACAAAATTCTTTAACAATTCCAACAATAGGTATTGGTGCAGGTAATTATTGCGATGGACAAGTAAGAGTAACGGCAGATTTGTTAGGCCTCAATGATGATCAACCACCATTTTGCAAACCGATTATTCAAGGTAAGAAATTATTTAAGGATAAATTAAAAGAATGGGTAGACTCTGAAAGACTTAACTAATTAAAAACATTTATACAAAAAGTAAAATAACTCGAGGACGTAGTATTCACCAATGTTTATTTGGTAGTGAAGTATCTTGAGAAAGTTTCATTTTTTCCTATTTTTGATATTTAAAAATAAGTTTGTATAGTTTGCAATAACTAATAACAGCAAAAGAAATGTATTAATAGACATTAAAAAGAAAGCTAGTTACACCCTCTAATTTAGATCGTCTGTCAATCTTTTATAAACAAAAAATTTCTTTACGCTTTGTTAAAGAAGTTTTTACGGCAATTTGTAAAATTATTTAAAACAACACAAGTACCAGTGATGCCTTAGGTTTTGACTTAATTAAATAGATATAATTAATTTAATTAATCTCATCCCACCACTTAAACATAGAAACAAGAACTTGATTGCTCAGTTCCATTCCTTTAGGCTCACTTAAAAAGAATCTATCCCCCTTTCTCACTAATAGTCCACTTTCAAGAAATCTTTCCCATTCTTCTAGTAATTTACTAAAGTTTCTTGCAAATTTTTTGTTTTCCCAGTTTTGCTCTTTAAACACTTCTTTTATATCTAGACCCTCTTTGAGTCTTAATCCCAACATTATTTTCTCATCAAGTTCTTTATAGACAAAATCCTTATTAATTAGTGATGAATCCAAATTAAGTTCGTATTGTCTATTTACCCATTCTTTATACTCTTTACTAGTCCTTGGTCTGGTAAATTTTTCCCCCCATGGTGAACTAGTAGAACCCTGACCAAAACTCCACCAGCCCGAACCACTCCAATAAACTCTATTATGTCTCGATTGATGGCCTGGGAGACAATAGTTTGAAATCTCATATCTTGAGTATCCTGATTTCTTTAAAATAAAATGAGTTGATAAACTATTTCTAAAAGCCTCTTCATCATTTGGAAGTTCTAATTTCCCTAAACTAATTAATCTTTTAAAAACAGTTCCATTTTCAATATTTAGATCGTAGATGGATATATGAGGTGGTGAAAAAGTTATTGCTTTTTTTAAGTCATCTTGCCATTCTTTAAATCCACTAAGTGGTAAATTTTGAATTAAATCTAAGCTCCAACTTTTTATTAACCCAGAATCATATACCTTCTTCAACCATAAACAAGATTTTTCAGCATCTTCTTTCAAATGTCTCCTTCCAGACTTTTGAAGTATCTGATTATTAAAACTTTGCACTCCGAGGCTAAATCTATTTATCCCAGCACTTATGAAACCATAAAGATCATCTTCAGTAAAACTAGCTGGATCAACCTCCATCGTAATTTCAGCACCATAGTCAACTCCATAATTTTCTTTAAAAATGTCAATTAACTCTTTAATTTGTTGTGGATTTAAAATTGATGGTGTACCTCCACCTACATAAATTGTCGAAAGAGATGATTTATGCTTAATCGACAATATTTCTTTATATAAAAAGTACATATATCTTTTGACAGTTTTGCTTCCATAACCTTGTAAAGTTTCAACTTTTTCTCCTAGTGGAATAACTGCAAAATCACAATAAAAACACCTTCTATGGCAAAAAGGGATATGTATATAAGCACTTCTTGGAAACTTATTCATAATCTAAATACATTTTTAAGCTCTGCAAAACAATACTAAGGATGGAAAAAATAAAATCCTTATTTACTCAATTAATAAATCCTAGTAGATTATAGATATGACAGATATCTTAGTATTAATTTTATTTGTATTGTCTGGGGCTGCTTCAGGATGGCTTGGGGTTGATTTATTGCCAGTGGACATACTCAAACAGGTGTCTAATGTAGAGGGTTTTAGAATTGTTTTAGCAATAATAGGTTTTTTCATAGGATTAGCAGCTGGTTTTGTATTCCTTCAACTTAGAAAAACATTTCTTGATCAAATAAGGACAATGCCTACGGATTTATTAATAAGTAGGTCAGTTGGCTTAATTTTAGGATTGTTAGTTGCAAATCTCCTGCTTGCTCCAATACTGTTAATCCCCTTCCCTAGAGAAGTCTTTTATGCAAAACCCTTAGCGGCTATATTAAGCAATATTTTCTTTGGAGTTCTTGGTTATAAATTAGCAGATACCCATGGAAGAACATTATTGCGATTATTCAATCCAAATAATACCGATGCATACTTAGTTAATGAAGGGATTCTCCCTGCTGCAAGTCCAAAAATTCTTGATACCAGTGTAATTATTGATGGCAGAATAAACGGTCTATTAAGTTGCGGCTTATTAGAAGGACAATTAATTGTTGCTCAAAGTGTAATTGATGAATTACAAACTTTAGCTGACTCAAGTAGTAACGAAAAAAGATCTAAGGGCAGAAGAGGTTTAAAATTATTAAAAGAATTGAGAGATTTATACGGAAGAAGACTTGTAATAAACCCAACAAAGTATGAAGGCAATGGGGTTGATGAAAAACTCCTAAAAATCACTGAGGATATGGCAGGAACTTTAATTACAGCTGATTATAATCTATCTCAGATTGCAGAAGTCAAAGAATTAAAAGTTATGAATTTGAGTGATTTAGTTATTGCTCTACGACCAGAGGTACAGCCAGGAGAATCTCTCAATATAAAAATTGTAAGAGAGGGTAAAGAAAAAATGCAAGGTATTGGATATTTAGATGATGGAACAATGGTTGTAATTGACGAAGCAAAGAATTTTGTTGGAAGCAGATTAGATATTGTTATTACAGGAGCACTACAAACTCCTACAGGAAGAATGGTCTTTGGAAAACTGATAAATAATCCTGAGTCAAACAAATCTTTAAAATCACCAGCAACAAAGGGCTAAATCTAGCTAGAATCAAATCAACTTTAATTTTGTGATACACATGACTGTATCTGCTCCTTATTACGGCGAAAATACCGTTATGAGGACCCCGCCCCCTGATCTACCCTCTCTTTTGCTAAAAGAAAGAATTGTCTATCTTGGTTTACCATTATTTTCAGACGATGATGCAAAAAGACAACTAGGAATGGATGTTACTGAGCTAATCATTGCTCAGCTTCTTTACCTAGAGTTTGAAGATCCAGAAAAGCCAATTTATTTTTACATAAACTCAACAGGGACAAGCTGGTACACTGGAGACGCAGTTGGGTTTGAAACAGAAGCTTTTGCTATATGCGATACAATAAGCTACATTAAACCTCCCGTACATACGATCTGTATAGGTCAAGCAATGGGAACAGCAGCAGTTATCCTCTCATCTGGAACTAAGGGGCAAAGAGCGGCTCTTCCTCATGCCTCTATTGTTTTACATCAACCTATTAGCGGAGCTAGAGGTCAAGCAACCGATATTCAAATAAGAGCTGAGGAAGTTTTGAAAAATAAAAAATCAATGCTAGAGATTCTCTCTCGCAATACTGGAAAAACTATCGAAGAACTTTCAAAAGACTCAGACAGGATGAGTTATCTTAACCCTCAAGAAGCTTTAGATTATGGAGTTATCGATAGAATACTCACAAGTCAAAAAGATTTGCCTACTCAAATTTAACTCTCACAAAAAACTACTTTAAAACCATGCCAATAGGAACCCCAAGTGTGCCTTACAGACTTCCAGGAAGTCAATATGAAAGATGGGTGGACATATATACAAGACTAGGTGTTGAAAGAATCCTCTTTCTTGGACAAGAAGTTAATGATGGTATTGCTAATAGCCTTGTTGCTCAGATGCTTTATCTTGATTCTGATGACAATTCCAAACCTATCTATCTCTATATAAATAGCCCAGGAGGATCAGTAACTGCGGGCTTGGCTATCTACGATACAATTAAATACGTAAAGAGTGATGTGGTAACCATATGCGTAGGCCTCGCAGCTTCCATGGGTGCGTTTCTATTGGCTGCTGGAACCAAAGGCAAAAGAGTCGCTTTACCTCACAGCAGAATAATGATTCATCAACCTCTTGGAGGAACATCTCAACGTCAAGCAAGTGATATTGAAATAGAAGCTAAAGAAATTTTAAGAATCAAAGATATGTTAAATATGTCTATGGCGGACATGACAGGTCAATCTTTTGAAAAAATTGAGAAGGATACTGATAGAGATTATTTTTTAAGCGCAGAAGAGGCAAAAAATTATGGCCTGATTGATAGAGTAATTACTCATCCAAGCGAAGCAAATCAGCCTTGATTTTTCTAGACAAATATTTTAATTTTCATTTTTAAATTACAAATTTATTGGTTTATTTACACATTTAATGTCTAAAATATTAATTATCAAATGCAAAGAAGCTACAACTAATGACCCAACTCTTTTACGACACAGATGCAGATCTAAGTCTTCTTAATAATAAAACAATAGCGATAATAGGATATGGATCACAAGGTCATGCGCATGCCCTGAATTTAAAAGATAGTGGAATGGATGTAATTATAGGATTATATAAAGGTAGTAAGTCTGAAAGTAAAGCTATCAAAGATGGTCTAGAAGTGTTTAGTGTTTCTGAAGCTTGCGAAAAAGCGGACTGGATTATGATTCTCCTCCCAGATGAGTTTCAGAAGGATGTTTACCTGAAAGAAATAGAACCAAACTTAAAAGAAGGTAAGATATTAAGTTTTGCTCATGGCTTTAATATAAGATTCGGACTTATCAACCCTCCTAGTTTTGTAGACGTTGTGATGATTGCCCCAAAAGGACCTGGACACACTGTTCGTTGGGAATATCAGAATGGTCAAGGAGTTCCAGCATTGTTTGCTGTAGAACAGGATTCTTCAGGTAAAGCAAGATCATTAGCAATGGCTTACGCTAAAGGGATTGGAGGAACGAGAGCTGGGATACTTGAAACAAACTTTAAAGAAGAAACAGAGACTGATTTATTTGGAGAACAAGCGGTTTTATGCGGAGGCTTATCAGAACTTGTCAAGTCAGGCTTCGAAACACTTGTAGAGGCAGGTTATCAACCAGAACTTGCTTACTTTGAATGCTTACATGAGGTTAAACTAATAGTTGATCTAATGGTGAAGGGTGGCTTATCTCAAATGAGAGATTCCATTTCTAATACTGCAGAATATGGAGATTATGTAAGTGGTAAAAGACTTATCAATAGTGATACAAAGAAAGAAATGCAGAAAATTTTAAAAGATATTCAAGATGGAACTTTCGCTAAAAATTTTGTAGAAGAATGCGATAAAAATAAACCCTTAATGACAAAATTAAGAGAGGAGAACTCAAAACATGAAATTGAGAAAGTCGGTAAAGGTCTGCGCTCGATGTTTAGTTGGCTGAAATAAATTTATTTTTAATATTTCTTGGATCTATTGGTTTTGATTTGTTAATCGGCGATCCAAAATTCTTAATCCACCCTGTTCAAATAATTGGTTTTTACATAAGCAAAATATCTGATTACTTCATAAAAAATTTTGGAGAAAATAAAAAAATATTATTTTGGGGAGGTTTATTTATCGCTATATCTACTATCGGAATTAGTTTTAGTTTAGGGAAATTGATAGAACTAAGTTATTTGCAATCAAGAAACCATTTTTTTAGTGGATTATTAATTTTTTTTGGACTTTCAAGTTGTATTGCTTCCAAGGGACTTATTACAAGTGTTAAAGAGATTGCAGAGCTAATAGAACGCAAGGAAATTAATGACCAAAATAAAAGACTAATCAAAGATAAGGTTCAAAGAATAGTAAGTAGGGATGTAAAATCTTCTTCCATAAAACATCTCATGAGATCAAGTGCCGAGAGTCTTACAGAAAATTCTGTTGATGGAATATTTGGGCCATTATTTTGGATTTTTATTGGAATTGTTTTTATAAAGTTTTCAGTTTATCTTCCAGGTCCTTTGTCACTTGGTTTTTCTTATAAAGCTATAAGTACATTAGATTCAATGATAGGTTACAAATATAATTATTTTAGATATTTAGGTTTTTTCAGTGCAAAAATCGAAGATATTTTTACATTCGTCCCTTCAAGATTAGTTTTAATCTCATTACCTTTAGTAAGTGACAAAGTTAATGAGTCTATATCAATTATAAAAAACAGTTATCTTGATGGTAAAAAATATGATTCGCCTAATGCGGGGCTTTCAGAAGCTATATTCGCTTATGTTTCCGATATTAAATTGGGAGGTAAAAGTAAATATAAAAATAAAATTATTGAAAAGCCAATAATCAATGCGACTGGAGATAATTGCAATGAAGAAAAAATTAAGTTAATTTGTCAATTAATTTTGAGATTACAATTTTTATGGATAATAATTTTTGTCTTAGTTTTTTTTATTATCTCGAGTTTTATTTAATGATAAATTAGCCTAAAAATTATTAATATAAATAAAAAGACTTTATGCAAGAAAAAGACTCTCCAATCGAAAATCAAAATGATGGTTTCGCTAATAATTCAGCATCTGATAATGAATACTCAAAATGGGTAGACAATCAGGGGGATGAAGTAAAGAATGTTTTTGGATTTAATAGCAGCGCTGAGCTTGTGAATGGTAGAGCGGCTATGATCGGATTTTTAATGCTTATATTGACCGAGTTGGTTTTTAGCGGCAGACCTGTGACATCCTCAATTTTTGGTATCAATTAAAAATGGAAGAAAAAAAATCTAATCCCATAAAATTAATACTGTACATATCTGTATGGGTAATAATTTGGGGAACTTTGGGTTCTTTTATAGATTATCCTCTTTATAAAAATAAAATTTACTTAGAAGGCAGCATATATCAGTATCTTACTTTCGCAATTACAGCAATAATATCTACAATATGTGCAAAGTTTTTTTATGGAAAATTTGAGTTATAAAAATTTGTACCTAAATTTCTTAATAATTTTAGCTGGTTCTTTGTTGTTATTTGACTCGTAAAGTATCCATTGATGTGTCTCAGTATCATGATCACAACCATAATTTCCAGATAGGTTATCGTAGCTTGAAAGATATGAATGACAATTCTGGTCTGCCTCAAAAGCAGAGTCAAAACCTGTTAGAAAATATATCAAAAATATAAGGATTACTAACAAAGAAAATACTTGGAAAACTAAATTTACTACCTTCATAAAAATTTCTAAAATTTAAATATATCATTTAAAAAAAATTTTCGATCTAAAAATATTTAACGACCAACATTAAAAACAAAATCATGGAATTCTTGATTCTTTAAATAAAGGATGACTAGCAATATTAAAATCATATTTAAGCCTAGTACTATTGATCCAAAAATATTTATTTGTTTTTTACCTGGCAAAGTGTAAGTAAATTTCTTGCCTTTAAGAAAAGCTGCTAAGCCTTTTTTTTCTTTTTTTGATTCTTTTAATTCAGCATCATTTTTAACTTTATTATCAGAGAAACCTTTTACCATTTCAACTTAAAATCCAAATTTATGATATTCCAAAAAAATAAAATTTCTTATTAATTAACAATTTTTAATCACATATGGGACCATAAATGAAATTCTCTCATTTGAGAAATTTTTTAAAAAATAAGTTTCAATAATTGCCGACTGCATCCCCAATAAACTTGATTGACATTTGAATCTATTTTGATCAAATACAACTAATTGAAGTTTTTCTATTTCAGAAACTAACTCTTTACAATCTTGAGTTTGAAGATCTTTAATACAATAACTAGATTCTTTTAAGATCTTGGATTTTGTTGGTATTGCTTCTGCAATAACAGAATTAGATAACAAAAAAAAGTTTAGGAATAGAAAAGTTAAACATTTCATGACTTCTTAAGACTTCAAAATTTGGGATACCTTGTAAGAGTTTTGGTCATTTAGTTAATATTAATTTAATTGAAATTAAAAAAAAAGATGCTCTAAAAGAGCACCTTGGTATTTAAAGAGAGAAATAGGTTAAAAAGTCTACCCTTGAACTCTATCCTTAAAAAGTTTACCTGCTGAGAATGTTGGAACTCTTTTAGCAGGTATTGCTATTTTTTCGCCTGTCTTAGGGTTTAATCCCTGTCTTGCAGAACGATCTCTTGGCTCGAAAGAACCGAATCCTAGTATGGAGACTTTTTTGCCTTCCACTACTGAATCAACAATAGTTTCAATAGCTGCATCAACAACTAAAGAAACATCCGTTTTTGTGAGCTCTGTACGAGCAGCAACAAGATTTACTAAATCAGCTTTGTTCATTGAATTGTTTGTAAAGCAGAGATTTAGAGACAAGAGTTTTAATCAAGCCTAAAAACCTCGAACTTGCATATCATATGGAGCAAATACAAATACGGCAACCGAAAATGCCGGCGGCGCAAAGCTTTATACAAATCTTAGGGACATTTTTAGCTAAATTATTTATTTTTATAGCGGCATATTTTTCCTATATAAAAAATAGCCTCATTAATTAGTAAACAGCCCAAACCATTGGTAATACTAGAGTTAGCCTTAAAAAGACAAACTTCATTTATTAAAAGGAGAAATGTCTAAGGGTCATAAAGTTAAGAATTTGAGGTATTTATTATGTTTTATTAATTTTCAGATATATTTCCTTCTCATCACATGAAAAAGCATGATTTGTATTTTGAAATCAAGAAAAATCTGGTTTTCTCATTATTAAACTTTCTCTCTAAATCATTCTATAAACTGAACAGATAGATAAATAGAATGCAATTAATTAGAAAATCAATACTTTCCAAGATCTAAAAAAGTTGATTAGTGAAACCTTAAATTTGAGTTTTTTTTTTTAATTTTTCATCTATTATTCAAATATCAGTAATTTGAATAAATTGTTTCAATATTTAACTAATCAATGATAAAGGGAAAGTGACTCATATCAATAAAGGTAAACCATTTCCTTTAGGAAGTTCTCTAACTTCACAAGGAGTTAATTTTTCCCTAATAGCTACAAATGCAGAATATGTAGAAATACTATTGTTCGAGAAAGAAGACTCTATTTCTCCAAAAACCATATTGAAATTAGATCAGAACCATAATACTGGTCCATACTGGCATGTGGAAATAAAAAATCTAAGTGAAGGTTGTATTTATGCTTTTAGAATAAAACAAAAAAATAATGAAATTAATAATAACTATGAAAAAAAAGTATTACTTGATCCATGTTCAAGGGGTATTACTGGATGGGAAAGTTATAAAAGAGAAAATGCATTAAACAATCTAGAAAATACTAATTCTTGTCTTAAAAGCGTTGTTTGCGATAGAAAATTATTTAATTTCAAGGATTATCCAAGACCGAAACATTCTTGGGAAGAAACAATTATTTATGAACTCCATATCAAATCCTTTACTGAATCAACTGATAAAAATGAAAGTTGTTTCAAGAAATTTTTAAAAAAAATTCCGTATCTCAAAGAACTCGGTATTACCACAATTGAATTACTTCCAATTTTTTGTTTTGATCCAACTGATGCACCAAATGGTTTAGATAATTTTTGGGGTTATAGTCCAATCAATTGGTTTACACCTCATTTTGAATATCTTTCGAATGAATCGGCCGAAAAAAATAGAGAGGAATTTAGAAGATTGGTAGAGGAATGTCACAAAGCAGATATTGAAATCATCTTAGATGTTGTATACAATCATACGTCTGAGGGAGATTCTCATGGACCAGCAATATCTTGGAAAGGTATAGATGAAAATCTTTATTACTTTATAGGAAAAGATAAAAATTATCAGGACGTCTCTGGGTGCGGTAATACTATTGCGGCAAACAGAGGATTAGTTAGAAAACTAATCATTGAATCATTAAAATGCTGGGCGAGTGAACTTGGAGTAGATGGTTTTAGATTTGATTTAGGAATTGCCCTATCAAGAGGAGAAAATCTTGCTCCACTCGAAAATCCTCCAATTTTTGAAGATATAGAATGTGAACCCGAACTTATCGATATAAAATTAATAAGTGAACCATGGGATTGTGGTGGTTTATATAAATTAGGTAATTTCCCATCTAAGAATACTTTTACATGGAATGGTCATTTTAGAGATGACTTACGGAGATTTTGGAAGGGGGATAAAGATACAGCTTGGAATATGAGCGATAAAATAAAAGGTAGTCCATCGATTTATAAAGAAGATACTATTTTCCCAAAATCAATAAACTTTATTACTTCACATGATGGATTTACTCTAAAAGATTTAGTAACTTACGATAGGAAATATAATTTTGCTAATAGAGAACAAAATAGGGATGGTGATAACCATAATAATTCTTGGAATCATGGTATAGAGGGACCAACTACAAACTTATTAATCAATGATTTAAGAAAAAGACAACAAAAAAATCTTATTCTTAGTTTACTTATTTCCAGAGGTGTTCCAATGATACTTATGGGTGATGAGATAGGAAGGTCGCAAGGCGGTAACAATAATTCTTGGTGCCAAAATAATTTATTGGGCTGGATGAATTGGGAAAATGGTCAACAAGATTTGGAATTATTAGAATATTTCAAATATGTTATAAAAATCCGAAAAAAACTTATAAATATTTTTAATCCATCATTCTTACCTAATAATCAAACAAATGAACATATACCAGCATATCATTGGCATGGGACAAAATTAGATAGCCCCGATTGGAGTAGTTGGTCTCACACAGTTGCCTTTAGCATTAACAAAGGCAATACTAATCCTCTTATCTGGATAGGTTTAAATGCATATTCAAAAAATATAGATTTCCCCTTGCCGAAATGTAAATATAATTGGTTTAAAGTTATTGACACTAGCATGAATGAGATTTTTGAACCCATAAATATAAAGGAAAACTCTGTTTCAATAAAGAGTAGAAGCTCTTTATTAATCATTTCAGAAGAAGTATTTGGCGCAAAAAATAATATATTTTAAAAGCGGGCGGCGGGAATCGAACCCGCATCTTCAGCTTGGAAGGCTGAGGTTTTACCACTAAACCACGCCCGCATTAAGTATTAGAATTACCATTGCAATAATACATTATCAAACAATCAACAAATTAAAAAGATTGGAAAATTCACACTCGAAGAAAAATATTACTAGATCAACAACAAGGTTAATGTTCTCCTATGGGTTAGGAGATGCAGGTACAGGTTTAGTGGCGACGCAATTTGGTTTTTTTCTGTTCAAATTCTTTATTTCTGCTGGTTTACCAGTAATAATTGCGGGCTCGTTATTGATGTTAATAAAGATATGGGACGCAATAAATGATCCTTTAATTGGATGGTTAAGCGATCGGACTAAATCGAGATGGGGGCCCAGAATACCATGGATGGTAGCAGCATCTGTTCCTCTTGGTTTTTCTTTAGCTGCAATATGGTGGACCCCAGCTGGTTCCGTTCTAAATAAGACTATTTACTATGCAATAATTTCTATCATCGTAATGACTGCTTATACAAGTATAAATCTTCCTTTTGCTGCTTTATCAACCGAAATTTCTGAAAAAACAGCAATCAGAACAAGGTTAAACGCATCTAGATTTACCGGCTCAATAATTGCAGGAATAACTGGTTTGATAATTGCTGGAATTGTCTTAGGTTCAGAAGACTCAGCAAATAATGAATATTTTTTAATGGGTAAAATAAGTGGATGTATTGCTGTAGCTACGACATTAATATCCTGTTGGGGGTTAGCTCCATTTGCAAAAAAAGCCAGAAGGCCTTCAGGGAAAGCAGAGGCAATAACTCTTCAATTCAAAAGGATCTTCAGAAATAAAAAATTTCTCAAAATCATTACGCTTTATATTCTGCTATGGTGCGCCTTGCAATTGATGCAAACTGTAGCATTAATCTATGTAGAGGATGTGCTGAGGGTGCCAACAGACATAGCAAAGTGGATCCCAATACCTTTCCAAATTAGTGCATTAATAGGTTTACAAATATGGACTAGAGTATCAAATAAATTGAATAGAATTTCAGCTTTAAATTATGGAGCTTTTTTGTGGATTATTTCATGTACGGCAGCTTTATTTTTTCCTTCTTTATCTAGAGTTTCAGAAGTTGGAGATGGTTTATTGCTAAATGCCAGCAACATGATTTTGTTCATTCTTTTAATTTTCATAATCTGTCTTATTGGCATTGGAGCTTCTACTGCTTTTCTTATCCCTTGGTCACTTCTTCCAGATGCAATAGACGAAGATCCAGAGAAACCAGCAGGACTATATACCGCTTGGATGGTACTTATTCAGAAAATTGGAATCGCTTTGAGTGTTCAATTATTAGGGTTTTTGCTGTATTTATCTGGTTATCAAACATGCTTTGTTGATAAAGATAGTTTAAATATTATTGAACAATGCACCTCAGCACAATTAACTATTAGATTATGCATTGGTTTTATACCCTCAATAATGGTGGTAATTGGTCTTTTGATAATGAGAAAATGGGATCGAAAATTAATTACGAACTAATATAAAGATATGTATTACCCTAAGTTTTTTAAAAGACTTCTAAGCAGCTTCATCATTGGAGGGCAAGCAATTAATTTTATCTTCAGAGGTAAAATTTCCAAGAATGATCTCTTTGACCAACTTATGGAGTCGGGTCCTGGTAGTTTGTTGATTGTATTAATTACAGGAATTGCCGCAGGTACAGTCTTTAATATTCAAGTAGCATCACAACTAACAAGTATGGGTGTTTCAAGTGAAATTGGAGGTTTATTAGCAGTAGGAATGGCGAGAGAAATGGCTCCTCTCTTAACTGCGACTTTAATGACTGGGAAGGTTGCCACAGCTTATGCTGCTCAACTGGGCACTATGAAAGTCACAGAACAAATAGAGGCCATCACAATGTTAAGGACTGAACCAGTCCAATATTTGGTAGTACCAAGATTACTATCGATGGTAATAATGTCTCCTATTCAGTGCCTTTTGTTTTTATCTGTCGCATTATGGAGTGGACAAATTTGGAGCACAATTTTTTATAAAGTTCCTCCAACAGTTTTCTGGACATCTGTGAGATCAGGTAATGTGAGTTTAACCAGCTCAGACTTAACTTCAATGTTAATAAAATCTATAGTGTTCGGATTACTTATCTCAATCATTGCTTGTGGATATGGACTAACAACTAAAGGTGGTCCAAAAGAAGTTGGAACAAGTACAACAGGGGCCGTTGTAATGACTCTTGTTAATGTATCTTTAATGGATGTATTACTAACACAAATTTTATTTGGATAATTCTATGTTTAAGACTAAATCAAAAAAGGAAGAACCAGTAATAATATCGCCATCATTCCAATTACCAATAATTCTGATAATTTTAAGTTTTATGCTTTTATTTTTAAATATTGGTTCATTGCCAACAATAGTTTTTGCATCGTTTAGCTTTTTCTTATTACTTCAGTCCTTTACCTTAAGAATAAAAATAACAAATGATAATTTTATAGTTTTACAATTAGGTAAAGAGATTAGAACTTTTCCATTCAAGAACTGGATATCATGGAAATTCTTTTTCCCTATAGTCCCAGGTGTATTTTATTTTAGAGAAAAATCTAGTCCTCATTTATTACCAATATTATTTAATCCAAAGCAATTAAAAGATGAACTTCTAAAAAAAGTTGACTCCTTGGAAATTAAAAATTCCTAAAGTTGAGTTTTTTCTTATCATCAAAATTATTTAAATGAACAATACAGAAATTTCAAACAATAATCCTGAAAAGGAATTAATCATAGGTAAATCAGTTTCAGATGATAAAACCAAACAAACTAGTGAGAAAAATACAAGGCAAAATAAAAAAACTGCCCCAAAAAACGACAAATCAAATAAATCTTTTGATGAAATTTCTAATGAGATTTTTAGAGATCTCATCAAAAAAAAAGACTCTTTAGAAAAAGAAATAAAAGATTTAAAAACAAAAAAAAATGAATTAGAAAAAGATATAGAATCAAATTTTCAAGGACAGTCGGATAATATCGCTAAAAGAGTTAAAGGCTTTCAAGATTACTTAACTGGAGCATTGCAGAATCTTTCACAAAACGTAGATAAACTTGAGTTGGTTTCTCAACCAATAATCGTAAAGCCATCCCCCCTCGATGAAAAGAAACAAGAAAATATTATAAATAATGTGGTAAATGTTCCTGCTCTTTCTGAAACATTTAAGCCAGATGAAGAGATTATAAAAAGTTGCTTTTCAACTTTTACAGAACAACCTGATTTTTATGCTGAACCTTGGAAATTAAGACGTAGTCTTAATTCATCAGATGTAGAAATTATGGATGATTGGTTCTTTAATATGGGCGGAAGAGGTTCTATTGAAAGTAGAGGATCTCGACAAAAAAATGCTTTGTTATCAGCGGGTTTAATATCTATTCTTGGCGAATTATATGGAGATCAATTTCAGACGCTTATTTTAGCTTCTCAGCCTGAACGATTAGGGGAGTGGAGAAGAATTCTTCAAGATTCACTTGGTCTCTCAAGAGATGACTTTGGGCCTAATAGTGGGATTGTTCTTTTTGAAAGGCCTGAAGGTGTCATCGAAAGAGCCGATAGATTAGAAGCTAATGAAGAATTACCATTTATTATTATTGATGCATCAGAAACATCTGTTGAAATTCCTATACTGCAATTCCCATTATGGGTTGCTTTTGCAGGCTCAGATAATGAAATTTACGATGATCTTGAATTAAACTAATTTGTATGAATATTTTAATAATCTTTGTTGGTTATCTTTTAGGGTCTATCCCCACAGGGTTTTTAATTGGGAAATATCTCAAAAATATAGATCTAAGAACAATAGGTTCTGGATCTACAGGTGCCACAAATGTCTTAAGAAATGTAGGGAAATGGCCAGCACTTTTTGTTTTTCTTATTGACGTTAGTAAAGGTCTTATTGCAGTAAAAATTGCTCAGAATTATACAGACCAAGAGTTAATAGAAGTATTGGCAGGTATCTCAGCAATATCAGGCCATATATGGCCAATATGGCTAAAAGGGAAAGGAGGTAAAGCTGTCGCGACTGGATTAGGTATGTTTTTAGCTCTATCCTGGAAAGTTGGATTAGCTTCTTTAGGGATTTTTTTATTAGTATTAGCGAAAACCAAATTTGTATCTTTATCAAGTATTTCAGCTGCAATCTTACTTCCTATCTTTATGTTTTTTTACCTCGGCAATTTTATGCACTCATACTTTTTTATAAGTTTAATTGTGGCATTATTAGTAATCTGGAAACATAGAACAAACATAATAAGATTGCTCAAGGGAGAAGAATCCAAAATTAACCAGAATTAATAGATTTAAATATTTCTATTAGAGCTTTATTAGGATCTATAGCTTTTGATATTGATCTACCAATGACTAATTTACTAGCGCCATTATCTATAGCTTCATGGGGAGTCATAATTCTATTTTGATCATCTTTATTGTCAATTTTTAACCTGATACCAGGTGTAATAAGTTCAAAGTTATCTTTATAAATAGATCTCAACATTTTTACCTCCCAAGGGGAGCAGACACATCCATCTAACCCAGCATCAAAAGACAACTTTGCAAGTCTCAATACATTTTCTTCAATTGTATTATTTCTATCAAGATCAGTTTGAAAATCTTTAAGAGAAAAGCTTGTTAAAACAGTTATTCCTACAACAAATGGAGGGTTTTCATTAACTGAGGAGGCTCCTTCTATAGTTGCTTTTTTCGAATCCTTAAGAGCTTTTAGGCCTGCTGAAGAATGAATAGAAATAATATCAACACCTAATTTTGAAACTTGGAAACATGCTGCACTCATGGTATTTGGAATATCATGAAACTTTAAGTCTAAAAAAATTTTTTTATTTAAACTTTTTAAAATTTCAATAACTCTTGGACCTTCCCTAACAAAAAGCTCTAAACCAACTTTCACCCACTTAATACTAGGACATTTTTCTAGAAGAAATTTTGCTTGACTTAAATCAAGTCCATCAATTGCCAATATTATTTTATCTTCTGAATTATATCTGTTATTCATCAATTTTTAGTTTTCAAACCTTTTAATTATTTTTTTTCCAATTTGCAAAATTTTCCCTTCCAATTCATTTTTTGATTCAAAAACTAAATCAGGATTTATTACTTTCTGACTATCAATTTTAACGCCCCCACCTTTAATCGATCTTTTGGATTCACTGCTTGATTTAAAAAGTTTTAGAGCACTTAGTAAGTAAAAAAACTTAACTGGAAAAACTATTTCTTTTAATGAAATCTCAGGAATTTCTCCAACTTTTTCTTTTTGTCCAAGAAATAATTTTTCGCAGTTAGTTTGCGCTTTTAAAGCTTCATCAAACCCATGGAATAAAGTAGTAACTTCTAAAGCCATTCTTCTCTGTAATTCACGAGGATTTGAGTTTCCAAGAAAACTTAAATCTAATTCAGTAAGCAACTCAAAATAGGTAGGTATTATATTATCGGGTACTTTTTCTAATTTTGAATACATTGAAAGAGGATCATCAGTCAATCCGACGGTGTTAAATTCAGATTTACTCATCTTCTTAATTCCATCTAAACCTGTCAAAATTGGCAATAGAATACCAAACTGAGGTTCTTGTTTAAAATGCCTTTGAAGGTCTCTTCCTATTGCAATATTAAATTTCTGATCTGTACCTCCAAGCTCAATATCTGATTGAACAATCACCGAATCGTAACCTTGTAATAGTGGATATAAGAATTCATGCAAAGCAATTGGGACTTGTGAAGAGTACCTTTTATTAAATTCCTCCTTAGCTAACATTTGACTAACTGTCGCACTCCCCATTAATTCAATTATCGAATTAAGATCTAATCCTTTTAACCATTCACTGTTATATCTAATTTCTATTCTATCTTTTGAATCAAAATCTAAAATAGATTCATTAGCTGGTTTACCCATTCCAAGTTGCGTTAAATATGTTTTTGCATTTTCCTTAACTTGTTTTTCCGATAACTGCACTCTTGTTTTGTTTTTTCCAGTTGGGTCTCCTATTTGAGCAGTAAAATCTCCAATAATTAAAACTGCTATATGTCCATTATCTTGGAATGCCCTAAGTTTTTTGAACAATATGCTATGCCCAAGATGAATATCAGTTCCAGTTGGATCGATTCCAAGTTTAACCCTTAATTTTTTATTATTTTTTTTCGCATGATCAATTATCTCTGAAAAAGTTTGATCTGTTCCCTTAATTGGGAAATATTCTTCTATTCCTCTTGAGAGCCATGATGGCAATAATAAATTATCTGTCATAAAGCTTTAACCGTTAAATTCAAGAGGTTTTATCAAGTTCATCCTTCATTCTTATTAAGGTTTTATTCATCTGATCAAACATCTGATCTGGAGTAATCCCAAACTGGTTTAACTGCGTCTTTAATTGCTCTACTGTCATTTTTGCTTGAAAATCTTCAGATAATTCGAATCTCTTCATAAAAACCTTATAACGATCCATAAGAGATTCCATTTTTTTTATAAACATTTTTTTACCCTCTCTATCAAATTTGCCATAATCAGAACCAAGCTTCATGAGGTCTTGGTAATCAGTAAAAAGCTTTTTAGCTTCTTCTTGTACAATGTCTGACTCAAAAAATCCCATTTCTATTTTTTTACTTCGCAAGATTAAGACTCAATTACAAGATAACAAGAATCTTTTGAATTGATTAGAACATTAATAAAATTTTAGTTTATGAATAATTCTCTGATTTATATTTATTCGGAATTAAATTTAAAACACATGATCTATAGTTTTTGGAAAACTTTAACGTAAATAATATTTCAAATCAAAATAGACAATTTGAGTTATTTGGTTCAAATGTAAATACATCAATTAATTTTCAACACTCAAAATATCTAAAAATCAAAGGCGAAATCCTAATTGAATGGAGAAATAGAATCCAAGATCATCAATTTAAAATTTCAAAAGATGCACACAATAAAACTTTGCACCAAACAAGTCTTCCTATAAATGCAATTTCCAATGAAATAAAAATTGATCCGTTTTCCCTGCAACCATTATCATTGAATTTTTGGAGAACCAATCAAGATATTCACAATGGTCCAGCAATGTATTTTGTAATTGACTCGATGGAGAGTTCTAAAATAATCCTTTATATAGGAGAAACAAACTTGGCAAATAAAAGATGGAAGGGAGAACATGACTGTAAAAATTACCTCATGAACTATAAAGAAGCCCTAGCCCATAACAACCTTTCAAGTCACCAAGATATTCGTTTCTTCTTAGATGTACCTAAACAAGTAAAATTAAGACGTAAATTAGAACAGCAACTGATATATTTATGGTTACCCCCTTTTAATAAAGAGACCCGAGATAGGTGGGTAACTACTTTCACAAACAACTAAAAGTTAATTAAATCCATTTTACAAATGCAATTTTCAAAATTCCAAAAAAATCTAGATAACTGGCAAGGTACTTCATTAATTTTTGGAGTTTTAGAGGAAGAAATTGAAAGCCAATTTGAAAACATAAAATTTGTTGTTGACCCAAAATTATTACTAAAAAAAGTTACTCAAAAAAAATTCAAAGGAGAAAAAGGAAAAACTCTAAGCTTTGAATTTTTAGATCAAAAATTAGAAACTTTAATCATAGTTGGTTTTGGCAAATCTAAAGATCTTAAAAAAAGTGATATTGAAAAATCCATAGGAAATCTAATTAGGAAAACTGTTGATAAAAATGAAAAAATCAGCCTCTTGCTACCTTGGGAGTTAATAAATTCAAAACTAGAAATAAATCAATTAGCTGAGTCAGCCAGATTATCTGCTTATAAGGACAATAGATTCAACATGAAAAAAAATGAAGAGAAAGTTCTTAAAGAAATAGAGTTTCTGAATTTAACTAAATTTGAGAATATTAGCTTTGAAGAGACAGAAAAAATATGTGAAGGTGTAGAACTAGCCAGAAGACTTGTAGCCGCCCCTCCAAACAGTCTTACGCCAAAGGAAATGTCTATTCAAGCTTCTGAAATTGCCAAAGATCATGGTTTGGAAGTAAAAATTTTAGAGGCAAAAGATTGTGAAGATTTAGGAATGGGTGCATATTTAGCAGTAGCAAAAGGTTCTGATCTAGATCCTAAATTTATACATCTTACTTTGAAATCAAATGGGCCTATAAAAGAAAAGATTGCGCTTGTTGGGAAGGGCTTAACTTTTGATTCTGGAGGATACAATCTGAAAGTAGGAGCCTCTCAAATTGAAATGATGAAATATGATATGGGCGGAAGCGCTGCAGTTTTAGGTGCAGCCAAAGCACTTGGAGCAATAAAACCAAAGGGACTTGAAATACACTTTATTGTGGCAGCTTGCGAAAACATGATAAATGGATCTGCAGTACATCCTGGAGATGTAGTTAAGGCATCTAATGGTAAGACAATTGAAATAAATAACACTGATGCAGAGGGTAGACTCACATTAGCTGATGCTTTAACTTATGCATCCAATTTAAAGCCAGACTCAATAATAGATCTTGCCACTTTAACAGGAGCTATTGTTGTTGCATTAGGGAATGATGTAGCTGGATTCTGGAGCAATAATGATGCTCTAGCAAATGATCTAAAAACTGCATCAGCCCAGGCTGGAGAAGAATTATGGCAAATGCCTTTACAAAAATCTTATAAAGAAGGGTTAAAGTCTCATATAGCTGATATGAAAAATACAGGCCCTAGAGCAGGTGGATCAATAACTGCAGCTTTGTTTCTAGAGGAATTCTTTGATAAAGAGATTAAATGGGCTCATATTGATATTGCTGGGACTTGTTGGACTGATAAGCATAAGGGGATAAATCCATCAGGTGCAACCGGTTTCGGAGTTAAAACCCTTATTCAATGGATTAAAAATAAATAACTATATTTAAAATCATTCAATCCAAAGATTTGTTGATCTAGCGTTATCCCCCCATAATTTATCCAACCTCTGATCTCTACCACATGAGTATCTGTAAAACTTATATTTTAGTTCATTTCTTTCGGCAAAATCCTGATGATATTCTTCAGCCAACCAAAATTGACCTTTTGATTTTAGTTCTACAGATATTTTTTCTAATGGTACTTGCAACTCATTAGAGGCCGAAACAATTGCATTTTTTGCAATACTTTCCTCATTTTGATCTTTGAAAAAGATCACTGGCCTATAAGAATCTCCACGATCACAAAATTGACCCTTGGCATCCAAAGGATCAATATTTCTTAAATAAACCCTAAGTATTTCGGGTAAAGTTACCAATTGGGAATCATAGTCCACCAAAACCACTTCCTGATGTCCTTCATGATTTTCGTAGGTAGGATTTTTTAAATCCCCTCCTGAATAGCCGCTTTGTACAAAATTTATCCCATTTAATGACTCTAAATCATGTTCTAAACACCAAAAACAACCTCCTGCAAGGATCAATTCCTCTGCAAAAGCGTTTACAGGGTTAATAAATATTGAAAGAGCAATTATTAAAGGTAAAAAATATTTCATTTATTTATTATAAAGTTCAAATAATAGAATTAATAATCTCTTCAGCAGCTCTTTGTACTACACCCTCTTCACCTAGTTCTTTTTTTAAAAAAGCATAACCTTTCTTAATTTTTATTTTTTCTGATTGCCCTTCAAGAATCCTACAAGATTTATCAAAGATCTTCTTTTCGTCAAACTCTTTTTGTACAAATTCAGGGATTATCAATTTATTAACTAACAAATTTACAGGAGAAATAAATCTTAATTTGAAATTGAGAATTTTTTTAGCAATAAAAGCAGTTATCCTACTTACTCTGTAACCAACAATCTGAGGTATTCCATATAAAGCTAACTCCATATTAACTGTACCTGATTTACAAAGGGCGATTTTTGTAAGCGAATAAATATAAGGCTTTAATCTTGAGTTATCTTTTTGAGAAATAACTTGTCCTTTAACTTGATATTTTCTGAAGGCCTTTTTGAATCTTTCATCAAAAACTTTTCTACAGGAAGGTATGTAAACAACTAAATTCGGATATCTTTGTTGTAACTTTCTAGCCGCCAGCATAAAAGTAGGTAAAATATAATTCAATTCTTGAGGTCTTGATGCGGGCATCAAAAGTAGAATATTTTCATCTGGGCGAAGGCTTAGAATGGTTCGGGCATCTTTCTTAAGAGGAAGTTTTTTTGTTAAATCAATCATTGGATGTCCAACCCATAAAACATTTCCGCCCCTCTTTTTATAGAATGCAGCCTCTTTCTTGAAAATCGCAAAAATTTTATCAGAAAAATTTATTAAATTTGTAGTAGTGTTATTTCCAACTCTCCAGGCCCATTCTTGAGGAGCAATATAGTAGAAAATTGGAATTTTAGTCTTTGATTTTTTTAATTTAGTTCCAATTTTTATATTGGGGCCCATATAGTCAATCAAAATTAAGCAATCTGGAGGATATTTATTTAAAAATTTATATAATCTTTTTTGAATTCTTATTGTTGGCAGAATAAGAGGTAAAGCCTCCCAAATTCCTATTGCACTAATAGATGTAGTATCTTGAAGAATTTTTACGCCTTCTTTCTTCATCCTTTCACCACCTAATCCGCAAATTTCTAAATCTATAGATTTTTTTTTAGCTTCATTTAATAATGCTTTTGATAATAAACTTCCGTGCAAATCTCCAGATACTTCTCCAGTACTAATAAATATCTTTTTATTCATTCATTTATTAGGGGCATGGGACCACGTCTTTCTCTTGTTATTGAATCTTTTAAAAAATCACATAATTTTTTTGAAGAAAGATCTAATTTTCCTCTTATTGCAATATCCAATGCATCAGAAATTACATTATTGGATTTAAAAAGTAAATTCCATGTACTTTGCAAAAGTTTAAAATCAAAATCCTTATTTTCCATCAACCCACTTCTTTTTATTCCGATCCTATTCAAACCTCTCAATCTGCCTGGATGTCCTTCTGCTAAACAAAAAGGAGGTACGTCTCTATCTACTCTAGTCATTCCTCCAACCATTGCTAAATATCCAATATGTACAAATTGATGAATACCTAAACAGCCGCCAATAATAGCTTTATCTTCAATCTTTACATGACCTGCAACTTGAACTCCATTTGATAAAACAATCCTATTTCCAAGTACACAATTATGGCCTATGTGAGTGTATGCCATTAACAAATTATTATTGCCAATAATAGTTTTTTCTCCTTCATCAGTTGCCTTATTAATAGTTACGCATTCTCTAAAAATATTATTATCACCAATAATTACTTCCGTAGAAGCTCCATTATATTTAAGATCTTGGGGATCCAGACCTATAAAAACATTTGGGAAAATTTTGTTGTTATCACCAATTTTAGTTTTTCCCATAATTACAGCATTCGGTCCTATTTCGCTACCTTTCCCAATTGTTACATTAGGACCGATAATAGCTCCTTGAGAGATAATAACCCCCTCATCTAATTTGGCATTATGGTCAACAAAAGCGTTTGGGTGTATTTTTGCACCACTTAAGTTTGCATTTAATTCAGTATTTTTATTCTCCATATTACTAATCAACTAATGAGAACATTAATTCTCCAGCACAAACCAACTTTCCATCTACGTGGGCTTCGCCTTTAACCTTCCCAAATCTTTGTCTTTTAATACTAAGTAATTCACAAGTAATTATCAATTGATCTCCAGGTACAACAGGTTTTCTAAATTTTACATTGTTGATTCCCGCAAAAACAAAGAGTCCTTTAGGGAGATCAGGCATTTGTGTTACTATAATTCCACCAACTTGAGCCATTGATTCGACAATAAGAACTCCTGGCATCAAGGGCCTTGCAGGAAAATGTCCTTGAAATTGAGGCTCATTTATAGTTACATTTTTTACTGCTACTGCCCTTTCACCGGGGATATGTTCTATGACTTTATCCACAAGAGCAAAAGGATATCTGTGAGGTAATAAACCTAGTATTTTCTCTGATGAGAGTTGATTATTTTCATTGGATAATTTCTTTTCCAAAACAATTAAGAGTAAAGTTAATTTTCTAGGGTTGAGGCCAATAAAGCATTTAAAGAATGTGATCCTTTATAAACTAAAATTTGTGCCTTAGGTAACCCTACCAAAGCCAAGTCCCCAATTAGGTCTAAAATTTTATGTCTTATTGGTTCATTATCAAATCTTAATGGTGGATTAACCCATTTATCTCCATCACAAACAAGGGCATTTTCCAAACTCCCTCCTTTTATTAATCCAAGTTCACTTAATTCCTGAAATTGATCCTTAAAGCCAAACGTTCTTGCAGGAGCAATCATTTCAACGAAACTTTTTGGATTTAAATCAATTACAAAAGTCTGATTTCCAATTGCTTTATACGAAAAACTTATGGTGGAGATGATTGTAGTTTTTTTTGAAGGAGTCGCTGCTATAACTGAGTCTTCTTTATTTAAAATAATTGATTTATTAATCTCCCGAAAAAAATTATCTGGTTTGAGCACCTTTTTGATCCCTGCTTCTTCAAAAGCTCTAACCCACCCTATTGCCGACCCATCTAAAAGGGGGATCTCTTTGCCATCAACCTCAATATGTATATAACTTAAACCACAACCAGCCATTGCAGATAATAGATGTTCAATAGTATATAAATTTCGACCACCTAATTTAACTGCAGTGCAAAGCATCGTAGAGCCAATTAAATCTTGAGTTAACTTGAAAATCTCTCCAGGCTTGTCCTTAAAAGAAACAAAATATCCTTCCTTTTCATAAGAAGAAATTGTAACTCTCGTCTTTTCGCCACTATGAAGGCCTATACCTTCTCTGGAAATAACGCCAGATAGGGTATAACAAGAATCATAATTAGTTGGCCAAGAAAACACTTAAAACTTCCATCCAACTCCAAGTGTATATCTCCAATCTCCACTTAGGTTTTTACTGGCTATATCTAATCTTATTGGACCAACAGGGGTTTTTACTCCAACTCCCCCACCTAATGAGTAACCAGAACCCGATTTACGCAATAATGTACCGGGTTTTCCTGGGACATCATCTTGAGAGTATAAATGACTTCCTGCATCAGCAAATAAAGCTCCTGATATCATTCTCCAAATAGGGAATCTATATTCTGCTGTACCCTCAACAAAACTTCTACTAACCGCCAAGTCACAAGATCCCCAGCCCCTTACAGATGATGTTCCACCCATACAAAATGCTTCATATGGAGGCAATTCTCCAATAATAGTTCCAGCCTTTAATTGAAAACCTATAGTTTGTGGACAATCTGCAGCAGCATCACCAGATTTACACGCTTTGGTAAAATTTATCAATTTTGTTGGTATGAAATATGAATATGTGGCTTTCATTCTATTGAAAGTTGGAGAACTTTCCCCTACTGAAAAAAACTGTTCTGTACCCAAGGTTAATTTATTTCCTGAAGTAGGGTTTGAAGAATTATTTAAATTATTTCTAGATGCGCTTGCGACAACACTTACTAAAGTATTTTCCACAGGACATGAACCATCTTTTGGGGTGAATCCAATACAAATGATCTCGCTTATATTCCCAGAAGTTGGCGTCAAATCACCATAAGGTTTTTTGTTACCACTACTGTCTATCATCTCTACTTTCTTAAAATTCATACCTGTTAGAACTCTCCATTTAGCCACCTTAAATGGATCTCCACCATTAAGAGGCCTTGAGAAAGAAAATCCGCCTCCAGTTTTTTGCAAGATTATTGATGAAAGAGAATCGGCGCTATTAGATTCTGTGTTATCAGCAACGCCATAAATTTTCCCATTCAATTCACTTCTAAATTCTTGCGGATAATCTCTACTTAAGAAAACATTTGTTCTAAAAGAGGTCTTATGCTTATCACCTTTGATCCATGGATCGTATAAAGAAAAATTGTAGGTTGTTGAATATTCTCCAAAATTTAGATTGAGATTTGTAGACCATGCTCTACCAAGTGCATTCGTCTCCTGCAATCCAATTGTTGCAAAGATTCCAGAGCTAGTGCTATATCCAAGGCCACCTGTTAATGATCCTGTTCTTTGCTCACTCAAATCTAAGAAAATTTTAACTTGACCAGGATTTAAATTGTCTGGACCAAGAGATACCTTGACATCATCAAAAAGTGATGTGGCATATAGTCTTTTAATATCTGCTTCTAAAATTTTCCTGTTAAATATAGTGCCCGGTTGTGTTTTTAACTCTCTTTTAATGACCCAGTCTTTTGTTTTCCCTTTTTTAGGTTTTCCATCGATAATAGATTCACCATCAGATCCAAGGAATCTAAACTCAATATCAGATATGACACCTTCAGAAACATTTAATATTACAATCCCATTTTCAGATATTCTATCTGGGCCATTTATCCTAGCTAAAGAATAACCTTTTTCTTCATAACGTTTTTTTATTATTTCTATCTTATTTTGTAATTGATTTAGGTTAAGAGTTTTTCCATATAGATTATTAAAAATATCATCTACATACGAACTAGAGAAAACAGAATTTATTGGATTGAGTTCAACTTTCTTCAAAATTGGGTTAGGCACTACTTTTACTATTAGTCTGACTCCTAATGGCCCCTCTTGAGACTTTATTTTAACTCCTGAAAACCAACCACTTGCATATATGGCATTGAGGTCTTCATTTAAAATTTGATTACTAACAATACTTCCTGGTTTTATACTCATGGAATCATATGCAGCCAATTCGAGTTTTCTGCCCTCTGGATGATTTTCCCAACCTTCGATAATTATTTCTGAAATAAGAACTCTTGTTTGATCAATATTCTTTTTTTCATTTTCTGCAATAAATATATTTTTCTCTCTCTGGATATTAAACTTTTGAAATGAACCACTTTTAATATTATTTATTTCTAGAGTTGTAATCGAATCCTCAACTTTATTTGGCAAAAACTTAGCAGATAATTCTAAATTATTGGATATAAAAATCAAGGGATAACAAGCAATATTTGTGAAGATCTTTTTAAATTTAAAAAAATGTTTTTGCATGAGATTTTTTGATTAAAATAAATAAAACATTATTCATTAATTTAGTTAAATGAAATCATTTATTCTTCGGTTAATTTCACTATAAGCTTCAATTAGTCCACCTAAATCATTTCTAAAAATGTCTTTGTCTAGGCTTACAATTGTATCATTTTTCTGATTGAGATCCCACAATCTACAATTATCAGGACTTATTTCATCTCCAAGTAGAATATTATTTTTAAAATCATAACCAAACTCCAACTTGAAATCTATAAGTTTAAGCTGAATATTTTTAAAAAAACCTTTCAGGATTTCATTAATCCTTAAAGTTAAATCTAAAATATAATTTAAATCTTTAGTACTTAAAATGTTCATTAATTCAATTCTATCTTTTGTAATAAGTGGATCATTAAGTTCATCATTTTTAAGATAAAGATCAATTAAAGGTTTTCCCAAGTCAGTGCCTGATTCAATAGTAGTTTGTTTACATAAAGAACCATATGCAGTATTTCTCAAGACTATTTCTAATGGAATTACTTTTATTTTTTGTGCAATCATTGTATTTTCATTTTTAAGTTCAAGAAAGTGACATGGAATATTGTTATTTAAAAGAAGTTCAAAAATTTTTGCACTTATTAGGCAATTCAATTTGCCCTTTCCTTTGAATTTAGCTTTTTTTAAAGCATTAAAGGCTGTAGCATCATCTTTAAATTCAATTATTACTTTATCTGCATCATCATGAGAAAATACTTTTTTTGCTTTGCCTTCATAAATCAATTCATATTTATTATTCATAAATTAAGACCTCATTTGACTACTAAAAGTACAATTTTTAATTAACATATTTATTAGAGTAATTAACATATTTACTTAGAGATCAACTTATCAAGTTGTTTATTTTATTCTAGCTGATTGCTCATCGAAACCTAGTAGCCTCCAAAAAGCATTTTTTTATGAGTATTAACTTAACAAGTTCTAATAGCTTAAGTAGATTAGAAAATGTTTTAATCATTGGAAGCGGTGGAAGAGAAAATTCTTTGGCTTGGGCAATTCAAAAAAATGAATTAGTTAAAAAAGTTTATATCATCCCAGGAAATGCTGGATCAGAAAGGATAAATAAATGTGAAAGATTAAAAATTGACATAAACAATTTTGATTATTTAGTCGAAAGAATTGATTCTTTAAAAATAGATTTAATTGTAATAGGTCCAGAGATACCTTTAGCGAATGGATTAGCTGATTTTCTTCGCAAAAAACACTTTAAAGTTTTTGGTCCTGGAAAAGATGGAGCAAAATTAGAATATAGCAAATCTTGGGCAAAGGAATTTATGCAAGACGCAAATATCCCAACTGCAAACTTTTGGAAAGTTAATTCTGCAGACGAAGCGAAAAAAATTATAAATTCATCATCAATTCCACTTGTAGTCAAGGCGGATGGTTTGGCTTCAGGTAAAGGTGTTTTTATTCCTGATTCAAAAGATGAATGTGTTAGAGCTGCAGAGTCAATCTTTCATGGTAAGTTTGGTGACTCTGGGAATGTAGTAGTTTTAGAAGAAAAAATTGAAGGTCCAGAAGTTTCAGTTTTTGCTCTATGCGATGGAGAGAGATACATATTACTTCCAACCGCACAAGATCACAAACGTCTTAATGAAAAAGATAAAGGTCCAAATACAGGAGGGATGGGAGCATATTCTCCAGCTCCACTTTTAACAAAAGATTACCTTGAAACAATCGTCCAAGAGATAATTGAACCCACAATAGATGAATTAAATAAGAAAAATATTGACTATAAAGGGGTAATTTATTTTGGATTGATGATCACGAAATCTGGGCCAAAAGTTATAGAATATAACTGTAGATTTGGTGATCCAGAATGCCAAACAATAATGTCTCTGATGGATCAAAATTTCGTATTTCTTCTAGAAAAATGTGCGATGGGAAATTTAATTGGTGATGAAAAAATTGCTGCGTCTGAAAACGTGAGTGGTTGTGTTATTGCCACCTCAAAAGGTTACCCTCACGAATATAAAACAGGCTTCCCAATTGATTTAGGAAAATTTGACACAAATAATTGTCAAATTTTCGACTCAGGAACTTCTTTTAATAAAAATGGCGAATTAATAACTAATGGGGGTAGAGTCTTGAGTATTGTCTGTCAAGATAAAAATTTTGATTTGGCTTTTGAAAAAATATACAAAAATTTAAAAGAAATAAATTTTGAAGGCATTTACTTCAGAAATGACATAGGTCATCAAGTGAGAAAAAACTTTTGTAAGGAGAATTAAGTCTGTGGTAGATCCCAATAATATAGAAAGTCCTGAATATATGAGAAGTGAGAATGGAGATATTAATAATAACTATTGGATCAATAGACTTCTTAATTGGTGGAGTGGGTTTAGTTTAAGAACAAAATTGTTGGCCATAGCCACTCTCGTTGTAAGTCTCCTAATGACAGGAATAACCTTTTTTGCACTAAATAGTATTCAAAGAGATGCAGGAATGAACGATACAAGATACGCTCGCGATCTTGGCTTGTTGTTATCTGGGAATGTGACTGAATTAGTTGCTAATAACCAAAAAAAAGAAATTTCAAATGTAGCTGAAAAGTTTTGGAGATCAAGTCGAAATTTACGTTATATATTTTTTACGGATGCCGAGGATATAGTTCAACTTGGTATCCCCATTAGTGCAACCCCAACAAGTTCAGATAATCAATACCAACTAACTAGAAGACTAAAATTACCATCAGAATTAAAAAAAAGACCGCAATTCCCTTTAGTTAGACAGCATGCAACACCTCAAGGGCAAGTTACAGATGTATTTGTCCCGATGTTGTGGAAAGGTAAATACCTTGGGACTTTAGCTTTAGGAGTTACCCCCAATAAAAAAGCATTAGCCAGTGCTGCGCTCACAAGAGAAGTTACCATAGCTGTTTTTATTTCTATTTGGGTTTTAGTAATACTTGGAGCTGTATTCAATGCTCTGACAATAACAAGGCCTGTAAGGGAGTTAGTAAGAGGTGTAAGAGAAATTTCGAAAGGAAACTTTAAATCCAGAATTTCTTTACCTATGACAGGAGATCTTGGAGAACTACTAAATGGATTCAACCGAATGGCTACTCAGTTAGAAAATTATGACGAGGCAAATATTGAAGAACTTAAAGCCGCTCAAATAAAGCAACAATCTTTAATAGCAACTATGGCTGATGGTGCAATATTATTGGACTCAAGAGGTAAAATTGTACTTACTAATCCGACAGCAAAAAGATTATTTCGTTGGGAAGGAAGATTCTTAGAGGGTAAACATTTTTTAAATGAAATCCCCGAAATTTTGTCTAACGACTTACATACCAATATAGAATCCATTTTAAACAGAGAAAAAGAGAAGGATGATTTAAGATTCAGCTTAGGAGAACCAGCCAGAACTTTAAGAATTGTCTTGCAATCTGTTTTAGATACAAACAAAATCGAATTAAAAGGTATTGCAGTAACAATACAAGATTTAACTAGAGAAGTAGAACTCAACGCAGCACAAAATAGATTTATCAGTAATGTTTCCCACGAATTAAGAACACCACTTTTTAACATCAAAAGTTATGTAGAGACTTTACATGATTTGAAAGATCAGCTTACTGATGAAGAACAAATCGAATTTCTTGGTATTGCAAATTCAGAGACTGATAGGTTAACAAGACTTGTAAATGACGTATTGGATTTATCAAGATTAGAGTCCGGAAAAATAATCCAATTAGAGCAAATGGATGTAAAAACAGCAATAGAACAAACTCTCAGAAATTATAGACTAAATGCTACAGAAAAAAATGTTTCACTAGCACATGACATAGAAGAGAATATTCCCTCTATTCTTGGAAATTTTGATTTACTTTTACAAGTTTTTGATAATTTGCTTGGTAATGGATTGAAATTTAGTCCAAAAAACAGCACTCTTATCATAAGAGCTTATACTTGGCCAGATTCCTGTCCTGCTTTCCCTCCAACTAGCAAGAACGATGAGGCCCCTCAATGTGAGTTAGTATCACCATTACCAAAAGTAAGAATTGAGATTGCTGATACAGGCTCAGGGATATCTCAGGCCGATCAAGAGAAAATATTTGATCGTTTTTATAGGGTAGAGAATGCAGTTCATACTGAGCAAGGAACGGGCTTAGGTTTGTCTATAGTGCGAGGAATAATTGAAAAACATGGTGGGAACATCCGTATGGCGAGTGAGTTGGGAGTAGGAACAACCTTCTGGTTTGATTTATCCTTAGCACAATCTGACAAAGATGAATTATTGACAAAATCTATTAATAATTCAGATTCTTTTTCAGGAGCCGAAATTAGTTAAAATTTCTAATTATTTTCTATTCCTTTAAAAACATTTTGAACATTTTGGTCAGGCATTACTCTGTGAGGAGCACCACTAAATATTTGTTCAAAATTAGAAAAAGAATCTTTTATTTCTGGGCCTCTATTAGTAATAATAAATTCTCTTATTCGTTTATCGTGCCATGACCCACGCATTTTAAATACATTTAAAGCTCTAGCCATTTCTCCTTTTATTTCCACATATTGAAGCAATAATATGGTATCGGTGATTGTTGAGATGTGAGAATCAGTTATAGAATGGCTTCCCATAAATTCTTCTGCAGTATTAGTAAAAAAGCCTGCTATCTCCTCCTGTTTTGTATAACCAGTTACTGCTATTACAAATTGTCTAAATGCATTCAAACTTACACCTCTAGCTAATGCAGAAAGAGAATCAATTGCCATCCTTTTTGGTTTAAATTGATTAATTTGGGTTTTTATGATTTGCAAATGATCTTCTAAACCAGTTGATTCAGGATATGCACAAATAATTTTTAATAACCCATCACTTTCCATTTTTTCAAAATCTATTCCCCAACTAGTCGCATTCCTAAGCAATTGCGCTCTAGATTCTTCATATGCAAAAAGTATTGCTCTCTCACTATTGTTATAAGCATCTTCAACAAATTTAGATACAAGCATTGTCTTGCCTGTACCGGTAGCTCCAGTAGCAAGGATGATGGAATCTTGAAAATATCCTCCCCCACACATTTCATCAAGATCTTTGACTCCAGAGCTAATCCTAATATTTGAGGATCTCTGAGTTAATCTCATTGCACCAAGGGCAAATACACTGATACCATCCATCCCCATAGTAAATGGATATTCTCCTTTCATATGTACAGTGCCCCTTAACTTCAAAACTTCTAGAGTTCTTCTTCTCTTTTCCGATTCAAGAACATTCCTTAATAAGACAACATTATCAGATACAAATTCTTCTACACCATATCTTGCAATCGGTCCGTAATCATCAACTCTTTCAGTTGTCATAACTGTTGTTACACCTATTTCTTTTAATCTTGCTATTAGTCGAAATATTTCTCTTCTAACTACGTAAATGGCATCATACTGTTGAAAAACGGCAGTTATTGAATCTATCGCAACTCTTTTAGCTTTATATTTTCTTATTGCATAACTTATTCTCTCAATAAGACCGGACAAGTCAAAATTACCAGCAACATCCTGACCATCAGGATCAGGAGAGGCATCCAATATAAATAACTTATTTTGATCAATTAATTCTTGTAAATCCCAGCCAAAACTTGCAGCATTTCTAATGATATCTAAAGGCGACTCCTCAAAGGTGACGAAGATCCCAGGCTCATCAAAATTACAAATTCCATGATGTAAATATTGAAGGGAAAAAACAGTTTTACCAGTCCCTGATGTCCCACTAACAAGTGTACTTCGAGATACAGGTAATCCACCCCTGCAAACATCATCAAATCCCTCTATCCCAGTAGGCAGTTTTTGTACCTGCATTTTATTTGACTTACTTAATTTCTTATCTTTCATAGTTGTAGAAGAATTAATCGAAAAAAGTTTAAATCACCTTTTTCATAAAAGTTTTTCTATGATTATTATCTATCTCCACTATATTCACTTTCCTTTAATTCATCAAAAAGAAGATCTAAGCCGATTAAAACTTTTTCTCTATCAGAGAGATCACCAATTATTTTTCTTACAGGTGGAGGTAATATTTTAGCTAAAGTTGGCGTAGCCAAAATCTTATCTTCTTCTGCAAGTTGTGGTTGCTTAAGTACATCGATAACTTTCAAGGCATAAACTCCTTTGAATTCATTCTCTAATATTTCTCTTAAAGTATTTAACGCTCTCATTGAATTAGGAGTATTTCCAGCAACATAGAGTTTCAAAATATATGTTTTTCTTGCTGCCATCTTCAAGCTCCCCAAATTGATTTCTAAAGATTTAAAACCCTTGACTTATTACACTATAAAATAAGAAAATAAATAAACAATTATGATCGCTTATCTGGCTTAATCAAATTACAAATTTGAGCCTAATGGCGTCTACACTTTATGACTAACTCTAAAAACTCCTCAAGCAATTCTTCCAAAAAAAAAGAGTTGTATGCAATAGCAGAAACTTCAGGTCAACAATTTTGGTTCGAGGTTGACAGATACTATGACATCGACAGGTTAAATGCAAAAGAAAAAGACAAGATAACGCTAGAAAAAGTTTTACTTTTGAAGGAAAATGATTCTATCTCAATTGGAAAACCTTACGTTAAAGATGCAAAAATTGAATTAGAAGTAGTCTCACATAAAAGAGATAAGAAAATTCTTGTATATAAGATGCGTCCAAAAAAAAAGACAAGAAGAAAGATGGGACATAGACAAGAACTTACAAGAGTTATGGTAAAATCAATATCAACAGGTAAAAGTGCTCCTAAGTCCTCTTCAAAAAAGGATACAGTTAAAAAGGAAACTAAACCAAAATCAGAAAAAACTGCAAACTAATCATCTCTAATGGCACATAAAAAAGGTACAGGTTCCACAAGAAACGGTAGGGATTCAAATTCCAAAAGACTGGGTGTAAAAGCTTATGGCGGAGAAAAGGTATCTGCTGGATCAATTTTAATTCGCCAAAGAGGTACATCATTTTTGCCAGGAATCAATGTAGGCAAAGGTAAAGATGACACTCTTTTTGCACTAAAAGAAGGAACCGTAAGTTTCGAAAGCATTAAACGAAATTTAAAAAATAGAAAAAGAGTTAATATAGTTATTTAATTTTCTTATAAGCTCTTGTAGTAATAAGAATAGGATGAAAAACTTCCAAAAACATTGATTGAAGAGTCTTAAAAAAACTTTCAACAACTTGAGTATCGTCAATATGGAAAGGATATTCATTCTTTTCTCCTTTATAAAAATACCAATTAAATAAAGCAATAGAGTTAGAATCCATAAATTGATTAAAGATCTCAATTTGAGAAGCTGGTTCGGCAAGATGTTCCAAAACATCAAGACAAACTATGGTATCAAATTTCGAAATTTTTGTATCTTTTATTGTCTTGCAAAAAGTAAGTTTTTTTTCGACTCCTAATTCCTTAGCCCTGTACTCAACAAAGTTTCTATTTGCTTCATTAATATCTACAAAAAAAACATGTTCAACTTTTGATGACATAGCATTAGCTAAGGCATGCGTTCCAATCCCTCCTCCGAAATCTAAAATTAAGTCTCTTGAAAATCTCTGCTGAAGTCTTAAAGTATCTGCGATATAGTCCTTGCTTGTTATGTGCCAAGCAGCTAAATCAGCTATGTGCCTATCTCCAACAATCTCAGTATAAAAATCCGAAACATCATTCAAAGCATCCCCAGGATGTGAATTTGCCAAATTCATCTTTGCATTTGCAAGGAATCCATCTAAATCACATTCTCTAATAGATAAGTATTCCATTAAATGTGATTTCAAATTAAAAGCATTGTTTAAAAACTCTTTTAAAATTAAATTATTGTTTTTCAATTTCTTACTCTAAATTTCAGATAACAAAATCATAGAATGGTTATAAATCTTTCTCAAAGTATTCTTAATATTAAAAATGGAAACTAAAGATGGATTCTTAGTAATTAATAAAGATAAAGGCTTGACCTCGCATGATTGCGTCAAACAAATAAGAAAGTTACTTAATACAAAAAAGGTCGGTCACACAGGTACTCTTGACCCAGAAGTTATTGGGACATTACCGATTGCGATAGGCAGTGCTACAAGATTTATTCAATATCTACCTCAGGGTAAAACTTATATAGGGCAAATTAAATTAGGGATAAGAACTAACACTGACGATATTCACGGAGAAATAATTAATCAAAAAAGTTGGCCTAAAATCAGTGATGAGAAATTAGATCAATGTTTAAATAGATTTAGAGGAATTATTAAACAAATTCCGCCGAAAGTATCTAGTGTTCACGTTAATGGTGAGAGAGCTTATAAAAAATCTTTCAGGAATGAAATTTTTGAATTGTCACCAAGAGAAGTAAAAATAGACGAACTTATTTTAATGAAATGGGACAAAATAAACGGAATCATAGAAATAAAAATCAAATGTTCAGCAGGTACATATATTAGAGCAATTGCAAGAGATATAGGAGAAGTTCTTAATTCTGAAGGTTGCCTTTTACAATTAAAAAGAATTTCTGCTTGTGGCTTTGATGAACAAAAATCGATAAAAATATCTGATATCGAAAAAGGAAAAAAAACCTCGAAAAATTTTATTATTCCAACAATTTCTGCTCTTAATCATATTTCAACATTTGTCTTAAGTAATGCAGAACAAATCAATTTTTGGCAAACAGGACGAGCTATTAAAGTTGATATTAATTACTTTGAGGAAAGCAAATCTTTTGACTATAAAAAACCCATAAAAGTAATAGATAAAAAACAAACACTTCTTGGGATAGGCTTCTTGAATGCAGATCAATCTAATATAAATCCAAAATTAGTTCTTAATGCTAGATAACCTCTAGAGGTAATCTTTTCTAAAAGGTTTAATCTGCACACCCCTATAAAAATACTTTAATATTCTTTCAGCTTTTATGCCTCTAGAAGCCAGATATTTAGCACCCCATTGACTCATGCCTACTCCATGGCCTGATCCATGTCCAAAAACTATCAAACCATTTTTTCTGGGAAATTTATTGTTTAATTCTTCCTCAAAAAATTTAAATCTCACAAAATTACTATTGAGCCCTAATCTTTTTCTTAAAACTACTCCAGACATTTGCTCAGAACCATAAGCCCCAATAAGTTTTACATTTTTCACCCTCCCCGTACTAGTAATATCTAGAATCTCTATATTTCTTAACCCTCCAATCTTAGGAAATAAATTTGTTAATTCACTACTCGAAAATTTTTTTTGCCATCTAAATTTTGGATTATTTTTATCAAAATCTTTAACACTTGATAAATATGGATATTTGTTTTTCCATACATCTTGACTATTTTCTGTAATTCCACCTGAGCTGCTATGAAACAAAGCATTAATTAATTTATTTTTATACGTCAAAACTAAAGATCTTGTACTTTTAACGGCTCTGATAGTTTTATAAGTTCTTGACTCCAAGCCGTTATAGACTTGATTCTTCTGGGTTGAATCTATATCAAATAAATTATTTCCCTTTTGCTTTAAAGCATAAGTTCTAGATGCAATTGCTTGCGCTTTTAATGCTTCAATAGGCCATTTTGTTGGCATCTCTGAACCAACTACACTACTTAGGTATTTCTCGATTCCTAAAACATTCACTACCAATATTTCAGAATCAAGAACAAAGAGATTAAGCTTACCAGAAAATCTCTTCTGACCTACCCATATACCTCTTCCATCAGAAGATCTAACTTGAAATTGTTGATTACTTTTTAAGTCATATTTTTTTTGTTTATTTTTATCAAAATATAAAATTTTTCTATTTTCCTCATTTTTCAGAGTTAAGCCTTTTATTTTTTTATTTGAAAAAAATTTTCCCTCTATTGTTAAAGGAATTGATCTGTCTGATCTAATCCTTAAATTCTTATTTTTTGATATTAAAACTCTGATTATTGGCTCTCTGGATGCAAAAGCTCTCTCACTCTGATAAACACAAATAAATAAAATACTAATCAGGCAAAACTTACTACATTTATTTTTAAATTTAAGTATCACTTTGTTTAAAAACAAATACTGAATTTGCCTAAGTTTGACTAAAAGTCTAGATTTAATCCAGATATAAAAATAAAAATATCATAAATAAGTGAATATCACCTTTTTAGGAACAAGTTCAGGAGTACCATCTTTAACAAGAAATGTTTCTTCACTAGCACTTAAATTATCACAGTCATCAGAAGTTTGGCTTTTTGATTGTGGAGAGGGCACGCAACATCAAATAATGAAAAGCAATATTAAATCTTCACAAATCAAGAAAATATTCATAACACATATGCATGGAGATCATATTTATGGTTTGCCTGGACTTTTGGCTACCTTGGGTTTATCAGGGAATAGTAAGGGTATTGAAATTTACGGTCCTTTAGAGTTGCGAAGCTTTATAAATTCTGCACTTAAAAGCAGTTTTTGCAAATTGTCGTTCCCATTGCATTTTGTGGAAGTTGAAAATTTTGCATCAAAGAATAGAATTTTATTTGAAAACAATCAAATAAAAGTTAATTGCGCCTGCCTTAAACATAAAATACCCGCTTATGGTTATCGAGTGAGTGAAAAAGAAAAGCCAGGAATATTTGATATCAAAAAAGCACAGTCCCTAAAGATAGCGCCTGGACCAATTTATTCAGAACTGCAACAAGGTAAAAAAGTTGTTTTAGCAGATGGCAGGACATTTGATGGAAAAGAATTCTGTGGACCCCCGAGAGAGGGTAAAAGTTTTGTTTATTGCACAGATACAGTCTTCAGCGAATCAGCTGTTTCATTATCGAAAAATGCCGATTTACTTGTACATGAATCGACTTTTTCAGAGGAGGATGAGAGCATGGCCTACGAAAAATTACATTCCACAACAATCATGGCTGCCAAAACGGCATTATTATCTAATACAAAAAAATTAATTATTACTCATTTAAGTCCAAGATACACTAATAAAAATCCAATAACTCCAAGCGATTTGCTTAAAGAAGCTCAAAAAGTTTTTCCAAATACTCAGCTTGCAAAAGATTTTCTAACGGCAGAAATAAAATAAACTGCAACAGTTCGTGAGCAGAAGGGTCGTAAACGACCAACCCATGGAATAATAGTCTTAGGTTTTCTATATTGATGTTGATCGAAATGGTTTCTATGTTTTCATCACTACATAAGTCTTTAAAAAGACTATTTATTTTTCTTCCATTAATTATTGGTTTACTTATTAATCCAATCTCTGCAAACGCACTCTATCCTAGTGATCCTTCATCAGTTGACGTACTAAAAGATGATCTTCACGGTGCAGACCTTCATAATACTGAATATGTTAAATATGATTTATCTAATCAAGATTTAGGGGAAGCTAATCTTCAGGGGGCATATATGAGCGTTACAACTGCAAAAAACTCTAGCTTTAAGGGAGCTAATATGACTGACCTCATTGCATATGCAACACGCTTTGATAATGCTGATTTTACGGATGCAAATCTTACCAATGGTGAGCTAATGAAAAGTGTTTTTGATGGAGCAATTATAGATGGAGCAGACTTTACTGATGCAAATCTTGATCTTTCTCAAAGAAAATCATTATGCGAAAGAGCTAGTGGAACTAACTCACAAACTGGGGTTAATACAATTGATAGTCTTGAGTGCACCGGGTTAAAAGGTTACATGCCTCCAAAGCCAAAAGCATAATATCTTGAGCTAACTAACTTCAGAAGGGAACGTATTACCAGGCTCTTTTGAGCCTGGTTTTTTGCTATACCACCATTCTTGTATATCAGAAGAAAATTTCTTTGAAAAAAGAGTTATAACTGTCTCAACAGGTTTTGATCCGGGCTCCAAAATCTGTACTGAGTAAGATGGACATTTTCTTGAAGCCATATCAGCAACGAACCTAGAACCTATTCTTCTCCAGCTAGGTTCCTTACTTCTCCAAGCAAGCCTTGAACAGGGCCAAGGCAACTCTTCCCTATCATATAGTCTGCAACAAGGTCCAATTACTTTATAACTATACTGACCTCCATAACTTGATTGAACACTGCCAGTCTTGAAAAATTCAAATTTATTCATTTACAAAAAAAAGCCACCTTTTTAGAGGGTGGCAGAGAAATAATGAATAATCAACTTAGAAAAGTTAATTTTTTAAAATTAATACAATTCTTCCTCAGCATGAGTTGTAATTGTTACATCAGATGTTGGATAAGCAACACATGTAAGAACAAAACCAGCTTCTAGTTGGTCATCATCCAAGAAACTTTGATCTGATTGATCAACACTACCTGAAGTAACTTTTCCTGCACATGTTGAACATGCTCCAGCTCTGCAGGAGTAAGGGAGATCAATACCTTGTTCCTCAGCCGCATCGAGGATGTACTGGTCATCAGGTACTTCAATAGTTGAATTGAGACCTTCACCTTCGCTGATGAGTGTAACTTTGTAAGAAGCCATTTAAATAAAAAATTGTTGGTAATTAATACCTATCAAATACATTTTTAACATCGATTAGGACGTTATGTGAGATTTTGAAGTAAAAAATGACACAATAAAATGTATTAAAGCGTATCTATAAGAAAAACTTATACTTAGATTGGGCCGCTCGCTTTTTGCGCTGAAATGCATGCCCAATCTTTTCTAGTTGATACACCCAATAATTTCAAGTCATTCTGAATTAAAATTTTGATAATTTCATCTTTTTGTGAATTAAGAATTCCACTAAAAATGACTTCCCCATCGTTTCTCAAGCAATTATAAATATTTGGAATCATTTCTTTTATTACTTCAGCAAGAATATTGCATAAAACAAAATCAAATTGTTTTAGTTGATTTTGTAAGATTAACTCATTAAAAGATCCCAAATATGTATTTAAGTTGTTTGAATTACCAAAATTTAATTGAAAATTAGAGTTAGTTGAATTTATAGCTAAATAATCATTATCCACTGCACAAACCTCTTTGGCGCCAAGCAATCTTGCAGCAACACTCAAAATCCCACTACCACTACCAATATCTAATACCTTTTTATCTGAAAATGAAATATTCTCCATTTTTTCCAAGCAAAGATAAGTCGAAGGGTGACTTCCTGTGCCAAAGGCTGCTCCAGGATCAATTTTTATGATTTGTTTGTCTTTAAATTTTTCATCTAGATTTATCCAACAAGGAAGTATTAAAAAATTATTTCCTACTAGTTCAGGCGACCAATATTTCTTCCAGCTGTTCAGCCAATCTTCCTCTTTAATGATATTCCAATCAAAAAATTGATTATGCTGATTATTAATGTTTAGAAGTTTGCTAATTATTTTTTCAAAACCAATTCTAGAACTCTCGTCCCAAGCATCAATTGGAAGCCATATATTCACCTCTTTTTTACTTTCATTTTTAATTAAATATTCAAACGAAAAACTGAATATCCCCAGCTCATTTAATTGCCAAATAATAATTTCTTCTAAATCACTTTCTATCAGAAAAGTTACTTTGTACCAATCTTTAATTGCCATTATATAGAGCAAGCCTCTTTATAATGTCACTGGATTAGCGTTGGTAATTCCATCAACTTCAATAATGGTATCAAGCAACTTAGTAGGTATTGGATCATCAATACTTAAAACCATAACAGCTTCCCCCCTGACAATTTTCCGGCCTACTTGCATTGAGGCAATATTTACATTGTTGCTACCCAATAAAGACCCCAGCTTGCCTATGATTCCAGGCATATCTCTGTGCCTAGTAACCAACATATATCTACTTGGAGATACGTTAACTGGGTATTGATCAATACTAATAATTCTTAATTCTCCATCAGCGAAAATACTTCCTGCTACGCTATGGTTCCCATTATCCCCAAAAGTAGTTAACTGAAGCGAACCACTAGCAAATTCTGGTCTTGCCTCATCTTTACTTTCGACAACTATAATGCCTCTGGAATCAGCTTCAAGAGATGCATTGACATAATTGATCCTATCTCCCAAAGCTTTACTTAGAAGGCCTTTTAGACTAGCTATTATTAATGGCTGAGAAGGATGTTGAACAAATTCGCCTTGAAGCTTCACTTCAAGTTTTTGAATCTGACCACCTGAAAGCTGGCTTATAAGAAGACCCATTGTTTCAGCCAACTGCAAATGAGGTTTTAGGCTATCCATAATATCAGGACTCAAACCTGGAATATTTACTGCAGTTCTAGCAGACAAACCAAGCAAGACGTCTCTGATTTGTTCTGCAACATCAACAGCTACATTTTCTTGTGCTTCTCGGGTAGATGCTCCTAAGTGAGGGGTAAGAATAAGATTCTTTTCAACCTTCAAAAGTGGTGAATTAGATTCCAAAGGTTCTTTAGAAAAGACATCTATTGCAGCTCCTCCTATCAGTGAATTATTTAAAGCTTCTGCTAATGCTTCTTCGTCAATTAAGCCTCCTCGAGCACAATTAATTAATTTTGCGCTACTTTTCATACTTTTGAGAACCTCCATGCTTACTAAATTCTCTGTCTCTGGTGTGCGAGGCAAATGCAAAGTTACATAATCAGATTGTTTGAATAAATCCTCTAGTTCAGATAGTTTAACTTGTATTTGTTGAGCCCTTTCAGTTGATACAAAGGGATCGTATCCGTAAACTTCCATTCCTAATGCATTAGCAACTTTCGCTACATGAGCACCAATTTTCCCTAAACCTACTACACCTAATTTTTTCTTATAAAGCTCATTACCAACAAATTTCTTTCTTTCCCATTTACCTGACAAAGTACTACTATTAGCAATTGGAATATGTCTAGATAAAGCCAACATCATAGCTATAGTATGTTCAGCAGCAGCTATTGTGTTGCCCCCTGGAGAATTAACAACAAGAACTCCTTTTTGCGTAGCAGCCTTAACATCTACATTATCAACTCCAACTCCTGCTCTTCCAATAATTCTCAGTTTACTTGAAGAGTTAATAATCTCTTCAGTCACTTGAGTACCAGAACGAATCATTAAAGCATCATAATCTTTAATAATGGAAGCTAACTCAGAGTCTGAGATTCCTATCTTTTGATCAACCTGAGCAACTTGTGAAAGAATATCTATTCCTGTTTGATCAATTGGATCTGTAATGAGAACTTTTGTCATTTAAGATTGGTTCTTTAATCTTTTACTTTAACTTAATCTATAGTGTATGTATCTTATTTTATTAATTTGAATAACACACAAACATTTGAGGATTGAAATTTGACTAAAAGTATTGTGATATTTGAAGACATTGATAAATGTATCCAGCTATTTGATGTTTTCAAAGAAAAGTCAGTAATGCTCTCTGAAGCTATTTTGATCCCACCAATAAGTGAGAAAATATCATCAGAAGAAACAGAATTGCTCAATGCGAAAGCAAATATCTTATTTAAATCTCAAAATTTTGAAGATATAAGAATCTTAAATCCTAAACTTGATAGAAAGATCAGACAACAAGATATGAGTAGATGGCTAATGCCATTTGGGTTTATAGCTGGAATAGCTTTTTCTAATATGACAAATTTATCGACCTTCAGCTTTCTTGGTTTAAATAACATTGGGGAATCATTAATTGGAGGTCTTTTAGGAATGGGTTCAGGATATTTAGGAAGCATTGTTTCTTCTGCAAGTATCAATATTAATAGAAATAAAGAGTTAAGATCGATCATTAACTTTAATAAAGAGGGTAAATGGCTAGTTCTACTTGAAAATCAAATTGGAGCAGAATTACCATGGGCTTTGATAAAACAATCAGAAGCAAAAGATATAATTTTTTTAGAAGGCTAAATGATTGACTTAAAAGAGATCTTAATAAATTCAAACTACAAAAAAGAAACTGAGGAATTAATATACATTGCTAACTTAGCCTACAAACACTGGGAAACTTATTGGACTGGGTTTAATTCAACTTATGTTTGCGAAGAGATTTTAAAAGATTTTGAAAATTTAAATGATTTCAAATTTTTTATTTATGGAGGATTCTCCTCGTCTCAAAGATCTAGGATAGCTTGCTTTAGAGAAGATAATATTCCTGAAGAGGATGCGCTAAAAAGAAATTTTCCAGCTCAAGGAATAAAAATTAATGGAAATTTTTTATTTGATAATGCTACACAAGACGACTTTAGATCCCTCTTAATTGAAAATGGGATTAATCAAATAAAAGTTGGAGATATATGGACTATTGGCGATAGGGGAGCACAAGGGATAATTGATAATTCAAATATTAATCATCTAGATGAAAAGATTTTTTATTTAAGAGACGTAAAAGTAAAAGTTAATGTAGTAAATATAGATGAATTACAAATACCTTCTGGAAGATCAAAAAAACTTGTCAATACAGTAGAAGCTTCAACAAGATTAGATGCTATAGCTTCAGCTGGCTTTAGGGTATCTCGAACCAAAATCATTGAAAGGATAGAAAATGGAATGCTCAGATTAAATGGAAACAAAGTTAATAAGCCAACAATTAATCTAAAAATTGGCGACAAACTAGAGCTTGAAAATAAAGGATTTATCGAAATTCTAAATTTAGAAATAACCAAAAGAGAACGATGGAAAGTTAAATTACTTAGAAAATGAAACGCAACCTGCTATTTTCTTATAAGGGGGATTAAAAATTCCTCAATTAGGGCGATTAGCTCAGTGGTAGAGCACTACCTCGACACGGTAGTGGCCACTGGTTCGAATCCAGTATCGCCCATTAAAATTATTGACGACCAAGGTTATATCCACAGAAAATAATTTCATTTTTTAGATTATTAAAAAAGATGAAACTTAATCAAATAATTAATCTACATAAGGGACTCACTGCATTTGTAGTGATAGGCCTTATGATTTTTTTTGAAAATTTTACGATCGCTCCTTACGTTTATTTAGCTCTGCATGGTACTTATGGATTACTTTGGCTTCTGAAAGAAAAGATATTCCCAGATCCTTATTTTAAAGAAAAAATCAATTTTTTAACTTCAGTTACTGGTTTTATTTTCCTTGGAAGTTACTGGGTAGCTCCCTACATTCTTATCTCATCTCAGAAATCTGTTCCAAATATCGTAATAGCTGCATCTGTATCTATAAATATAATTGGTGTATTTCTACACTTTGCTAGTGATGCCCAAAAATATTTTTCTCTTAAATTAAAAAAAGATCTAATTAAAGACGGATTTTTCAAAAATATAAGGAATACAAATTATCTAGGTGAAATACTAATTTATCTATCATTCGCCATACTTTCAATGAGTTTTATACCATTAGCAATTCTTGCAATATTTTTCTCTATAGTTTTTCTACCAAGGATGATCAAAAAAGATAAATCGCTCTCAAAATATGATTCATTCGAAGAATACAAAAAGAAAAGTGGTCTTATATTGCCAAAATTAAATGCCTGATAACAACTTACCCAGTTGGAGGCAAGATTTAAAATCTTCAAGAAAAAAAGAGGGCAAATCACCCTCTAATAGATGGATACAGCTTGCAACAGTCAGCGAAGAAAATGAGCCAAGATTAAGAACAGTTGTTTTCAGAGGATGGCATAAAGATAGTTCAATGATTATTTTTACAGATAGAAGAAGTGAAAAAATTGGGCATTTAAAATCTAACCCTAATGCAGAAATATTATGGTTCTTTTTGAAAACCAAATCACAATATAGATTCAAAGGAAAAATAAATGAATTAAGTGATAACAAAAATTATTGGGATTTACTACCAGAAAAATCAAAATCTTCTTGGTTTTGGGGATCTCCTGGAGAAAAAATAAACCCAGAAGTCCAATCTACTTATGAAATATTATCCAATCGACCAAAGTCAGAAAATTTTGTAGTTCTAAATTTTGAAATTGATTCAGTAGATCTTCTTAAACTAGAACAGCCTATTCACAAACGATATCTTTGGGAAAAGACTAAGAAATGGGAAAAAGTTGAAATTAATCCTTAAATATTTCTAAATTGTATATTTAGGTTGAAAAACCATTAGTGATCAGTCAGTTTTAAAAAAGAAGAATTATTCAAATGAATTTCTCAGAAATTCCAGAAAACCCTTTTATTTTTTTATCTTGGGTGACAGCTATAGGGCTATTTATAAGTCTTTCTGAAGCAACAATTAAGATAAAACTTGAGAAGAGAAACAGTTATCGAAAAAGGTTAGAGCTTATAAATAACCTTTATCCTAAAAATTTAGCTTGAAGTGTCTGAAAGTATGTTCGCTTGAAGAAATTGAAATAAGCCACCCTTACTTATTTCTTCTTTAACTTCAACCTCCTTAGAAATTTTTGATTTTGTTGAAGAAATGATTTCCTCTTCATCTTCTGATTTCAAAATTCTGATAATGACTTCATCTAAAGAGAAATTACCAGGCCCTGTTAATGCAATTGAAGTTGCTGAAGCGAAATACAATAGTAGAAGCTCTAGTAAGAAAATATTAAAACCTGAAGTAACAAGTGCATGATATATAGCTACAGAAATTGTTCCCACAATTGCCAAAGCCCCGAATCTTGTGGCTAAGCCGATAATTAGTAACCAACTACCACCTATTTCAGAAAATGCCGCAATGTATGATAAAAAAATTGGGAAAGGAAGGTGTAAAGGTCTGACAAAAGCATCAGCAAAATTTTCTATATTGGCTAACTTCTCATAACCGTGATGAATAAGAACAGTTCCAGTTATAACTCTAAGAATTAATAAAGCAGTATCTTTGCTAAACGACTTGGTAAGAATTGTTGAGAGCACTATAAAAAAATTATCCTTAAGTAAAAATAACTAGTCACGGTATCCATCGTGGATTAAACCGCAAAAGTCGCGCCTAATTAAGTATTTATACTTAGGCCCTAATGAATTCTTTTTCTGATTAGGGATTCAACTAAGTTAAAAGTTATTTTTTGAATAATCTTCTAATATTCTCTGATTGATTTTCGGAATATTTTCTTTAAACTTGAAAAAACCTTTTTTGGCGAATTTCCAGGCAAATAAATCTTCATCTCTAACAAGGTTATAAATTTTTTTATTGTGTATATTTTTGAATTCAGTAATGAAATCATAATTTTCTCCCACTCCTGGATAGATAATGTCTATTTCGTTAGTATTTTTGAATGTAATTTCCAGTGAATTTGAAGAAATCTGTTCAACATTATCAAATTGCTCTACAAATTCGGAGATCAAATCTTGTTTAAATTTCAAAACAGATTCAGACAATTTAATTTGTCTTTGTTCATTCTTTAAAAGGATAATAAATACTTTTTTATAGCTTGGAAGTAAATTTTTAAAGGTTGCAAGGTGCAGATCATTTTCAAACATAATAAGAATATCCGATTTAGGATCCATATCATTTTTATAAATCTCGTCTTCTAGTGGTATTTGATTAGTTTCTTCAAGAAAAATTTGTTGATTACTTATTTTTTCTGAATTAAATCTATTATTTGAAAATTTCCTGAGGTTTGATGATGAAAAAAGATATTGCTTTCCCTTCGTTTGCAATCCTCCGACCCATCTCCAGCTAAGGAGATTAGATGCAGCATCACCATCAAATAGATATTTAAAGAAAAACTTTGCTCCCAATTGCCATGGGAGGCCTAAATTAAATATCCAAGTACTTGCAAACCACATTCTTGTATGGTTATGCAAATAGTTGTACTGCTTTAATTCATGGACCCAAGAATTAAAAAAATCTATTTCTGTATTTCCATTAATTGCACTTTCATATAGCTCATAGTCAAAATCGAGATTGTTTTCTGAAATAAAATTTCGCCATACTTTAGGTCTATTTTCCATCCACCCTTTCCAGTAAACTCTCCAAAATATTTCTTCAACAAATTTAGTTGAATTTTTGATTTTGTACTTACACTTAATATCATGAATCAGATCATATTCCGATAATATTCTATGAGTAATGAAAGGTGATAATTTTGAAACTGAACTTTCATTATTTGGCCCAAAATCAAAATTTCTTAATTTTGCATAATCATTAATTTTGTATTTTGCAAAATTTTCCCAAGTATTTTGAGCTTTTAATAAAAATGACATTTTCTGATAACTGTAAAAAATTTTTTTTTGTATTGATAGAAATTTCAAAAATTTGCCTACAAATTAATCTTCAAAATTTTCTTTTTAACTTTTAAGTAAATATGTTTGATTGAAGTATTTAATTTAAACTCCTAATCCGTACATTTTATACTCTTAAATCTCTCTCTGCGTAGGAGGATATTTAGCGTTCAATTACTTTTTAAAATCTAATTTTAATTTTCAAATCTTTATTTAAATGATTTTTTCTAAAAGGTATTTAAATATTTATCAAAATTATTATGAATAATTTATTTGTAAGAGATGCTAAGTATCTAGATGAACAATACAGAATAGGTGAAGGCATAATTTCGGATGGTGCATTTAATCAACTTGAAAAGCTCTTTATTCCCCTTGATCCAGAGCCTGACTACTTTAATCAAAAAAATAATAAATTTTTGCCAAAATTAGCTAAAGAAAACTATAAAGAATTTTTGAAAAGTTTATTATTAAAAACAAGATTAAGCATTCAACCAAAAATTGATGGCTGTGCTATTGCAATTAGATATATAGATGGCAATTTTAATAAAGCTATTACAAAAAAAGGATTAGATGTCTCAAGCAAAATTAAACAAATTAAAAATGTCCCCGATTGTATTCCTATCAAACGAGATTTTCAAATTAGAGGTGAACTATACGCTACAAACCAAGTTGCCGGCATTTCCCAAAGAATTACAAGAAAATACCTCAATGATAAGAAAGGGATTGAAAAAAGTCTCAGCTTTTGCTGTTTCCAAATACTTAATGGAAGACTTAATCAATACGAAACCCTTAACTATCTTAAAAAATGTGGCTTCAGCACCCCTGAAAGTTACTTCACAAATCATACAAGCGAAGTCCAAATATATAAAAAAAATTGGTTAGAGAGAAAAATATTTGCGAAATATCCAACTAATGGGATAGTTATAAAAATAAATAGTAGGAAATTACAATTACTTAGAGAGAAAAGTTTATCTCAAAATAACGAATGGCAATATGCAATTCAAAAACCATACTAAAAAGTACCTTAAAAAGAGCTCACGATACTTACTTCCAGTATATACAGTGGAAAAGTAATTAAATTTTGGTTAAATTCCAAAGCAATTTGCAGGATTACTAAATGACTGCCACTATTTCAAGACCTAAAATCTCTAACTGGGAAACATCTAATATTCCAAACCTTTCAGGCAAAATAGCACTAATTACTGGTGCGAATAGTGGTCTTGGATACTACACTGCGAAGGCCTTAGCAGAAAAAAATGCTCATGTTGTTATAGCTTGTAGATCGCTTGAAAAAGCTAATCAAACTATCAAAAAACTTAAAGGTCTTAATCCTGAAGGATTATTTACACCTTTAGAATTAGACTTATCAGATTTAAAAAATATTGTTGAAGTTCAGTCCAAAATTTTTGATAATTTTGAAAATTTAGATTTACTAATCAATAATGCAGGCATTATGCATCCGCCTAAAACTCTTAGTGCCCAGGGATATGAAATACAATTTGCAGTTAATCATCTGGCTCACATGCTTTTGACTCTTAAGCTACTTCCAATTATTGAAAAAAAAGAAGAATCTAGAATAGTGACTGTTACTTCCGGAGCACAATTTTTTGGCAAAGTTGGTTGGAAAAATCTGAAAGCCGAGAACTATTACAACAAATGGGAATCTTACTCCAATAGCAAATTGGCAAATGTAATGTTTGCTTTGGAACTAAATGAGAACTTAAAGCACAAAAATATACTTTCTCTAGCTGCTCACCCAGGAATTGCAAAAACAAATCTCTTCACTGCTCAAAAACCTAACCCTGGCCCATTAGAAACATTCTCATTGGAATTATTTAGCCCTATTTTTCAAACTGCTGAGATGGGTGCTTTACCTCAACTTTTTGCAGCTACTTCCCCAGACGCTAGAGGCGGTGATCATTATGGTCCTAGATTTAATTTCAGAGGTCATCCAAAACTATCCCCTACTTCTCCTTTCGCCATGAATAAAAAAGAAAGAAAAAATTTATGGGGGAAAAGCCTCGAAATACTCAATAACTTCTTATAAATTTTTCATTTTTACTAACTTTAGAAAATACTTCAAGATATGTAATTCACTCTCTGAGAGTTTCATAAATTCTGTTAAGGCATCATAATTTTTTTCATCAATTTTTTTTGACAATTGAATAAAACTATCATGGTTTTCATTAACAAAGCGCTCAGCAATTTGAGACGGAGTCAAACCCTGTTCAATTAATTCACCTGGAGCATTTTTCTCCCACTTTTCATAAAACCAAGAGAACCAATATTTTGCAGTATTATCTTCCATTAATTAACTTTTCTTGGGCGAATACTATAAATACTGAAGAAAAATCTCATGATTGAATTACCCCTTAAACACAATTAATATAAATGCAATTATAAATTTAATGATAGAGAATCATTCAAGTAAAAGAAATATTAATCTTGTAATTGGATTAGGTATATCTGGATTTTGGGCTGCCAAGTATTTGAAAAGCATCAATAAGAGAGTAATTGTTTGGGAAAGTAAAGATGGGATAGAATTCTTAGAAAGAAAAACAGCATTAGAAGAGCTTAATATAATAGTTTCTCTGAATAAAGAATTTATATTTGAAAAAATTCAACCTTTTGTGAAAGAGATCGAATCTGTTGTTGTAAGTCCTTCAATACCTTATGACCACATAACTATTATTGAATTAAAAAAAAAGGGAATTAAAGTAATTGGAGAAATTAATGTTGCATGGGAAATTTTAAAAGACACAAATTGGATAGGTATTACTGGCACTAATGGCAAGACTACTGTTACTCATTTACTAAGTCATATACTTTGTAATACTGGATTATATGCTCCTTTTGCTGGAAATATTGGTACACCTTTATGTAAATATGCTCACTCCAATAAACATGAAAAAATTGATTGGGTTGTCGCTGAATTAAGCAGTTATCAAATAGAAATATCTCCAGAAGTAAAACCTAATATTGGAATATGGACAACCTTCACAGAAGATCATCTTGAAAGACATAAAACACTTGAAAACTATTTCAACATAAAAAAAAGCTTGCTAGAAAAATCTGATTTAAGAATTTATAATTATGACGATAAAAACCTAAGAAATCACTACAGTTCGCTATCAAGAGGGGTTTGGATAACAACTAGTTGCGATAAATCAAATTTTATTCATTGCGATTATTGGATAGATGATCAAGCATATATTGTTGAGAGAGGAAAGAAATTATTCAAACTTGAACATTTTTCTTTAAAAGGAATGCATAATCTACAAAATCTTTTATTGGTAATTGCAGCAGCAAGAAAAGTTGGATTATCTGGGAAGAAGATTAAAGATTCTTTATCTAATTACAAACAATTACCCCATAGGATGGAAACAATTTATAAAAATAATGATCTGGAAATAATTAATGATAGTAAAGCTACAAATTTTGACTCATCTATTGCAGGAATAAGTTCAATTGAAGGTCAAATAATAATCATTGCTGGAGGTAGATTAAAAGGGAATGAATATAGTGAGTGGATAAAAGTTTTAAAGAAAAAAGTTAAATGTGTTTTCCTTTTTGGAGAAAGCGCAAAAGTCCTAAAAATGGCGCTTATTAATGAAGGATTTAAAAAAAATATTTTTATATTTTCAGAACTAAAAGAACTTTTAAATTTTGTTTTTCATTATTTACAAAATAATAAGGTTGGAACATTATTATTCTCACCTTCATGCTCTAGTTTTGATCAATTTAAAAATTATGAAGAGCGTGGAGATTATTTCAAGAAACTAATAAGTGAAAAATTAAAGGTTAATAAATCCATTTTTTGTACAAGTATCATTTCGTAATTTTCAGGTCGGTCATCACAACCGTCTCCCCTCTAGCAAATATTCACTTAGTTAGTTAGATTTTGACTATAAATTAATTACTAGCGATGAGTGAATCTAACAATTTACCTCAAGCAATAAGTCATAAAAAATTAAGTTACTTGATGCTTAAGGCACAAAAGGATTCTCATTTTTCTGATCAATTATCAGAAATAGAAAGCCCCGAAAAAAGAGAATTTGAAGAGTTAATAAATAATTGGGAAGCTTCAACTAAGAAATTAGTTAATGAGTTATCAAAAAGAAAAGAGAATTTACTGAAAGATAAATCACCGAATTCTTTAATTGCTCTTGGAGCTATGGAAGTTCACCTTAATATGGCTTTGCAAGCCTTAAATGCATTTAATAAAGGAGTTGATGGGTAAAAGTAACATATAGTTTACAAGGAAGGCATCGAAAACAAGAGAAAATCTAGGTCTTTTTCAGTATCTATAGAGACATCATCATAGTAATTTACTTCAAAACCCAAGCCATCTCCAGATTCGAGACATATATTTGAATTAGAGTCTTTACTGTTTAATAAAAGATTTCCTTCTATTATTTGTATCCAATTATATTTATCGATTTTTAATGGCAATTTTTTTTCTTTAGTTGGCTTATATTTACAACGCCATAAAGAGATATTTTGATTTAGAAAAAGCTTATTATTTTTACCGTCTTTATAATTAAAAATAAGATTATCCCACAACTTTTCATTTAATGAAATTTGATCATATCGTGGTTTGATATTTTCTTTTTGAGGGTATATCCAAATCTGGAACAACTTACAGGTCTCATTTTCTTCATTCTTCTCGCTATGAGAGATTCCAGTACCTGCAGACATAACTTGTACTTCATCTTTGTGAATTTTTCCAAAATTATTTAACGAGTCTCTATGAGTTATTGCTCCTTTTGTTACGACAGTAATTATTTCCATATTTGCATGAGAATGTGTATTAAATCCTGCATTAGGAGAAATAATATCTTCGTTTATCACTCTAATTTTCCCAAAATTATCCCATTTTGGATCTCTATGCTCTGCGAAAGAAAATGAATGCATTGAATTTAGCCATTCTCTAGACGATCTAAATCTTTTGTGAGATTTCCTTATTTTAATTATTTTCAAAGACATAAATATTAAGAAATAAATATGGTGTATTGGTGTAAATTAAATATTTTGAAAATTATAAATTATAAATTATAAATAAGTGAAATTACTTTTTATTTATTTGTTAATTTTACTTTGTGCTTTATTGGCTTTATTAATTATTTTTTTTGCTTCTTCTCTCGTAGAACATTTTTCTGCCTCAACATTCAAGTTTTTTAATTTATTTAATTGCTTTGAAATTTTCATATAGGGTTAACTTAACAACTAGAAATTAACACATATTTGATGGAATAGCTAAAAATACTGATTTGCATTTGAGCCTTACTACCTAAAAATAAGATTGGAGGATGGAATCATCAGAGCAATATAGAGGATGTATTGGATTATCTTTGATTGTTTTTTTAATAAAAAGCGGTCCAAGAGGATTATCAAAATTATTTTTCCTAATTGAGTTATATTGCATAATTGTTTTTGATATTTTTTTATTTCTATTCAGAAATTTCCCTTTATTACCCCAACCTAACCATAAATCACAATTTTTATTTTCAGACCAGTGTTTTAAGTTTTTATTAATATGGTTATTGTTTAAACGACCTACAGGATTTTTGTGATTAAATAGTTTTTCTGGTTTGCTTGAAATAAGAGCAAATAGATTGATTAATTTTACTTTGCCATAATTATTGTTTTTCGAAATTTTGATTATCTTTTTTGTTGTATTGTCTAAGAAAACTTCATCAGATAATGAGGGATTTAAACCAATAAAAATAATTTCCTTTGTAGATTTAGAAATCTTATAACTTAAACTCCATCTATATAGTTTGTTAACACTTATTAAACAATTTCTTTCTAAAAATAAATTTTTCAACCTAAACCTACACCTCTAGCCATAAGAGTGGCAAACAACGGTATTGTTGCAAAGCCTACTAATTCAGTAGTAATTATGAGTCTGAACCTCTTAACTAGATTCTCAGATATTTCAGGTAATTTATTCTTACTTAATGGAATAGCCCATAAGATATATGTTGTTGTTGGGTACAAAGACAGTAATCCCACCAGAATGTAAAGAGAAACCTTTATCCAAAACACAGGGTTACCTGTATAGAAATCACCTCCTTGACCAAAATACTTAACACGCAAAATCCCAGTAACTAATATTGCAACTCCTGCCAAACCATAAACTACATCTGCAATTATCATTGAGATCGTCTCATTTCTATTAAGACCTACTTTTAGAGTCAATCTTTCAAACAAAAGAGAACCGAAACATAAAATAATTCCTAAATAATGAACATATGCTACTAATGCACTTTTAGCAATTTCACCTGTTAATAAAGTTCCTAATAACATGTTCTAGTCAAAATTTATACAATACTAACCACCAAATGAAGAATTTGTTTAGAAATAAATTAATAACTTAAAAGCAAGCTATAAAATCTAAGACTCTAAATACCTTTTCTGGCCATCTTCAAAAAAATCCTTTTTATTCCATACTTCGATTACATCTGGGAAATGTTTTTCCATACAATTATCACAAACCCCATGACTGAATCTAATATCACTAATTTTCGAAAGATATTTTTCTAAATGCATCCAATCGCCCTCTTTATTTTTCACTTCTCTGCAATATGAACAGACAGATAAAATACCTTCCTGTTTGTGCAAGTTAGACAATGCATCTAGCAAGTTCAATGACTTTTTTCTAAGCTCTAAAAATGAAACTATTTGCTTGGATAATAATTCCATAATATTGAATTGTTGTGTAGTTAGATTTCCTGGCTTTCTATCTATTACACAAAGAGTTCCAAGTTTATTACCATCACTATTTCTAAGGGGAAAACCTGCATAAAAACGAATCTTGGGGTCTCCTGTTACCAAGGGATTATTTATAAATCTTTCATCTTGGAAAGCATCATTGATAATTAATGGACTATTTTCTTTTATTGCATGGGTACAAAAAGACCAATCTCTTCTAGTTTCTGATATTTGAAGTCCTATTTTGGATTTAAACCATTGTTTATCTTTGTCTACCAAAGTCATTAAAGAAATAGGCACATTACAGGTTGTAGCAGCAATTTTTGTAATATCGTCATAACATGATTCTGGCTTGGTTCCCAAAATCCTATATTCTGCTAAAGCTTTTAATCTTCTTTCCTCTTCTTCTTTTTTTGATACAAGATTCTGCATTAATCTTCACCAATAATTAAAACTTTAAAATTAAATTTTCTTCAAAAAACTTTTTCCCTCTAATACTTAATAAAAAGAAGATAAACTTATTGATTTGTTACTTACTGATTTATCACTTATTAATTTATTATTTAATGATTTAATTTTGAGACTGCCATCCCAGCTATCCATCCACTTGTCCAACAATGTTGAAAATTAAATCCACCTGTGATCCCATCAACATCTAAAACTTCTCCAGAAAAAAATAACCCTGGACAAATTAAGCTCTCCATACTTTTAAAATTAACCTCATTAATTTTTACGCCTCCAGAAGTAACGAATTCCTCTCCAAATGGACCTTTGCCCGAAATTATATATTTATCCCTCATTAGAATATTTATCATTTTCTCCCTTTCATCCGCCAGTAAATCAGCCCACTTTTTCTCTTTATCAATACCTATTTTCTTTAATAAAAAAATCCATAATCTTTTTGTTAATAGTGGAACAGGTCTACTATTAATTAGATTTACCTTACCTTTATTTATTCTTAAATAATTAACTTTTTCTTTTAAGTCCTTATAACTTAAAGAAGACCATTTAATGATTAGGTTAAATTTATATTTTTGGCTATAAAGTTCCCTTGCTGCAATGGATGAAAGTTTTAATACTGCTGGTCCACTAAAACCCCAATGAGTTATTAGTAAATCGCCTCTATTTTGAAAATTCTTATTGTTTAATTTAATTTCTATATCTATGCTCTTTATCGATACACCACTACATTTATCCAAATTTGGTTCTTTTGTAGAAAAAGTAAAAAGCGATGGTACAGGTTTAACTATGTTATGTCCTAGATTTTGAGCTAATTTATATCCGCTTGGATTACCTCCAGTTGAAAGAATAATATTTTTTGAAGTTACCTTTGCTTTTTTAAGACTAAAAATATTGAATATATTATCTGGAGTTTTTGAAATTTCTTTTACAAAAAATTTTGTCAATATCTCTACGTTTTTTGATAAAGCACTTTTTCTCAAACAATCAATAACGTCTGAGGAAGAATTAGACACAGGGAATACTCTTAGATCTTCCTCAATTTTTAATTTTAATCCTTTTTTCTCAAACCAATCATATACATCTCCAGCAGCAAAACGATTAAATGATTCCAAGAGCTGAATCCCACCTCTGGGGTAATTCTCAACTAGTTCATTCGGTATCCATGTCGCATTAGTGACGTTACATCTTCCCCCTCCACTAATCCTTACTTTTTCCATAAGTTTTGAAGTGCCTTCAAGAATTATTATTCTTTTCACTCCATTTTCAGCAGCAGTTATTGCCGTCATAAAACCTGCTGCACCGCCTCCTACAACTGCTAGATCAAAAGGTTCCAAAAACTTATTATTTAATGTGCTTCAATCTGATAATAGCAAGGAGTAGCAAAGATAAATTACTCCAAAAACCATAAAAAAAATAAATAAAAAACTTTAAAACTGCATAATAAATAGCTGCAATTAACTAATTTTTAAATTTCTAAAAAAATCAACGCAGTCGTTATTTTTATGCTTTAACTTGATTAAATGAGTTTAATATTTTCTTACGTTAAATATTCTGAGGCCAGTTTTCCTATGACTGGCCAATATACTGCTCTTCTTTTAATAACTTCTGTTATTTGGGTTTTACTTTGGTTTGGATATAGACAAAATAAAATAAATGATGAGATCAAGAAAAAAGAAAAAGAAGAAAGAATTAATGCGAAAGTTAAAAGAAGAAAGAAGTTAGAAAGTTTGTACCCTACTAATAAAAAAACTGTTTAAAATAAATTTTTTGAAAATTGAAAAAAAATAATTTCAAATCACTAATTCAATACTTTCCAGGGATTTTGATTCTTATTTATGTATTCTTTTTAGCATTTACTCAATTTATAAAATAAAATTTTTAAAAATTATCTGTTTTGATTGGAATCCTTTCTGCTTTTGGAGCTGCTACATCTTGGACATATGCCTGCTTTATTTGGCGAGCGCAAACTAAAAAATATAAATCAATAGATATTAATTTAATAAAAAATATAATAGCTTTTTTAATTTTTATACCTGCTTTTATCAATCTAAGTTCTACAACTGCATTAAAAAACATATTTAATCTACTAATTAGTGGAATAATAGGTATTGGTTTAGGTGATACTTTCTATTTAAAGTCACTACAAACAATTGGCACAAGAAAAACTTTATCTATAGAAACTCTTTCTCCGTTAATAGCAGCTTTGTCAGGGGAATTTTTTATTAATGAAAATTTAACAACTAAATCATGGGTTGGGATAATTATAGTATCGATTTCGCTATTCATAATTCTCAGAAAAGGTAACGATTTTAAAGAGGAAAACTCCTCTTTCTCAGAAAAAAATAACTTTAAGATTTTTGCTTTTCCTTTTTTATCAGTTTTATGTGCTGTTCTTGGAGGTCTTTTATCAAGAATGGTTTTTCTTCAAAGCAATTTATCTCCTTTCCTTACAACTGAAATAAGATTATTAGGTGCGATAATTTTTTTGATTTGTCTAAAAGGATTTAAGATTAATTTTTTCTTAAAAAATATAGACAAAAAACAACAAAAAAGATTTTTGCTTTCAATACTTCTTGGAACAAATATAGGAATATTTCTACAACAAGTTGTGTTTAAAACCCTTCCCATAGGAGTAGGATGGGCTTTATTAAGCACATCTCCAGTAATTTCCTTATTTTTTGCAAAGAATGAGGAAAGAGAAATTCCCAAAAAAATAATTTTTTTTACTTGTTTTTTGTTTTTTGGTTTGACATTAATAATTCTTTAATGTCTGAGTTAATGTAAAAAATACTCATGTTAATAAAAATCAAATTAAATAAAATTATCTTATGAATACTCAGAATAATGAAAGTTTTAAAGAAAAAAAGACTTGGAACACTTGAAGTTTATGTAATTTTTCTTAGCTGTATTTATGCAGGCTTTATAGGTTACAAATCTTTATTGAACACCCTATTTACATAAAATTAGTTAATTTCTTGCACTGATTTAATCAACTTACCTCCATCTTGATCATCATCATCATTTGAGGCAAAAAATAAAAAAAATATTCCAAGAGAAGCTATAGATAAAGAAATCGATAATGCAGAAAGTTCATCCATAAAAATAAATTTTTTCCATAATAAACGAAAAAAAATAAAAGACAGTAAACAAATACACATCCTAGAAAATTAAAATTTCTATTTTCTGTAAAATAAAGAAAATATATCTGAACTATTAATTGAAAGTTTTAATTACTTCTCCCTGTAGCGCAAGCGTAATAATTCAGTATGGAATAAAAAGTTGGCCTATTTGGGAATGTGAGCCAAGCAAATTTCAATGGAATTACGAAGAGAAGGAAATTTGCTTGATTATTGAAGGCCAAGCGAATATAAGTACCCGACAAGGTGATGTTTACATAATTAAAGCTGGAGATCTAGTTGAGTTTCCTCCTGGACTTTACTGCGAATGGGAAGTAACCAAAAGTATTAAAAAACATTATCGGTTAGGCACTTAAAAATAAGGAAAAATATTTTTTCTTATTTTTTTATTCAATCAATGCAGATAAAATATAGTTAATACATAATTTTCAAAAGGGGAACTAATATTATGCCTTTTACTGATGAAGAATATTTTGAGGTTATCGAAAAAAACGAAATAGTACAAAAGGCTTTTGAAAACATTAAGCAAATTTGCATTGATTTACAAAAACAAACAAATTGTCCAGAAGAGGACCTTAAAGATTTTCTTGAATTTATTGCTAAACAATGGAATAAGTAATAATTAACAACCCTTTTAAAAGGGTAAATTTAAAAATTTCAATTTAGTTTTCTGACAGAACAAGTTCTAATCTAATTCCTTTTTTGGTTTTGTATTAATACTTGAAGTTCCCTTAGCTGCAGAAACGTAGAAAAAGAAGCCTACGATTCCTGATATACCAAATATCGCAGCCAAAGGTTCAAAAGTGAAAGAAAACATAGAATTTATAAAATCAAGATAAATAATAGTTTTTGAATTAAAATTGTACAATTATTGTTAAGTATAAAAAATAACAATTGCGAGATTCATTATGTCATTACTAGTTTCTCAGTGGGTTCAAGAAAATATTATTCAAATTCATATTGAAGAATGACAATATCAATACATACCAATGATCTATCCTGGATCTATTCGTGCGAAAGAGAAAAGTTTTTACAAAATATTTATAGAAATATTTAATAACACTACCCAGAGGATCCACAATTTTTGTTTCTTTAGATTAATATCATGGAATGACAGAATTGTACTCCCTTTCTTCTTCAGTAAGTCCTTTTACAGCTATATTATGGTGCCTTTACCCAATATCTGTACTTGTTATTATCGAGTTACTGTTAGGAGGTGGATTTGATGATGATAATAACGACGACCAAGATGGTGGAATGCTAATTCCTGCATACTCTAGATCTAACAATTGAATTATTTTGAATTTTAAGTTACAAGTTCAAAAGAAAATACCATAAATTGACAATTAACATTGATACAACACTAATTTCTCTTGTTGCACTTACCATTTTTATAATTTCCTCTCTAACATGGCTTGTCTCAAGAACTCTTAAAGAAGGTAGAAAAGCTCTGACAGAAAAATATAAGGATAGATCGTAAATATTACAAAAAATCATTTAAAAATATGAAAATTATAAGATTTATTAGTCTTACTAACTAATAAACATTTTCCTAATAAATAAATACTTATACTTATCGAAGTTTGGGAAATCATAAATAACTTAAATAAACACTAGAATTTGTATGATTGTTTAGTTAAAAATTATCAATCAATTGATAACCCTTTTTTGTTAAAGACCTTTTCTGAGAAATTATTTTAATAAACAAAAATGCATCTAAATTCTTTACTTTATGTTTTTTCTATATCTTTATTTATTTATATAATGGCGCTATTTTGGAGAGACTTACCAAACCAAAAAAAGTAAAAAAATAATTTATTATTAATTTTGTTGCCTATCAAAATAAATTGAGTTATTAATTTAATATTGGATTTAATTTTTTATATTAATGCTAAAAAAATCTTCAAATAACAATAATAAAAATATATTCTCAGAAACTACAAATATTGCAAAAGAAAACATGATTTGCAAAGACGGATTCTGTTCATTACCAAATCAAGATGAGCTCCCCAAACAAGATTCAAATGATATGAATCTATTTGATCCTATTTAGTAAATGCATAATATTTTGATGCATTGAAGATTAAATTGATAATATTCTTTGAATTTTTAATTTATGCTTGATGACTTTTTAAATGCATATAAAGAGTTTTGGATTAAAGCTACAGACTTCAAAGGAGTCACATCTCGAAAGGATTGGTGGTTCGTTCAACTAGCGAATCTTATAATTTCTTTCCTAACTATTCCAATATTTTTAAAAACCTATGGTTTCAATGCTTATGGAATAGTTTGTATTATTCCGCAAATAGCTATTGATATAAGAAGAATCAGAGATTTTGGAAAAGATTGGAAATGGATCTTTATTAATTTAATACCTATCTTTGGATGGGTCTTGTGGTTCATCTGGTTAGGCTTTGGTAAGACCGCTAATGGGAAAAATAAACTTATGTAGAAATTAACTCTTTATTTTTTTCTTTTTTTAAAATCTACAAATCTTACCTTATTTCTTGCTTCTAATTGTTTTTCAAGAATTCTAAACACATGCATCTCGCATTCAGTTAATTTAAGAAACTGATCGAATGTATCTTTATCTTCTTCATCAAAATTCTTGAAAACTTCTGAAATAGCAATACTATTTCTAGAAATAAAATTCTCTGCGATATCTCGTGGATTCTTGCCTAGTTCAAAATCCTGAAAAACTTCAAAAGAATTAAGTTCTCTCGTTAACCATTTGAACCATGGTTCATTCTTATCATGTTCTTTATTTATAATTTTCTTCATAAAAAAATTTTTACTAGTTTAATCATTATTATTTATTCATACTTTGACAGCTGTAAAATTACTTATTTTTAAAATTTAAATAAAGATAAACCTTATATATTTTTTACAAAATGAGTAGCACAATTACCCATAAAACTTCTCAAAAATAAAGTATTTATTACTGATTTTTTTGTTTATGAATAGTTAGAATTTATTTACTAAATTCATTATCAATACCATTTCATAATTTTTTTCATCTCCAATTTTAATAATTTGGACTCTTGTAATAGTAGCTATAGAAGTTTTTTTGTCTCTTACCAGTATATTTCAATTCTCCTTTTATTAAAGATCTTAAGAAAAGAAGAAATCCTTAATTAAGGAACAAAAAGAATTAAGTGAAAGATTAGAAAAAATAGAACAAGATTTAAAAAATTTACGAAAAATTACTCTTTTAGAGATGACTTAATGATCTCGAGTTCAAGACCTTAACGTTTTTAACAATAATTCTGGTCTATAAATGGTTATGGATAAAGATCATCTTATTGACTTAATTTCAAATAGCCTCCTCTATGAGAAAGAAGATTCTGAATCAGACAAGAATCTTTGTGATTTTAAGAATTACCTAAATAGATTAAATCCAGATCAATTGAGAACTATGTCAAAAGAATTTATTCTTTAATAAATTGTGTTAATTTTTTTAATTTTTTTATAATCAAAAATTTTTAAAATTTGTTATGGTCGTTAATAAAGTAAATATATGGTCAAAGTTAATAGAAGTGATTTTCTAATCAAGCCATTTCTTATAAGGAATAATTTGAGAGCTTTTTATCAAATTATTTCTACCATCATCCCAATAATTTCAATTTGGTTAATTGTTTACCAAATAATAAATAATCCTTTTTCATTATTGATAAAAGGATTTTTAATGTTACCTATTATTTTTCTCCTAACTCTATTCTCTTCTAGAACATTCTCATTAATGCATGATTGCGGTCATAATTCTCTTTTTACAAAAAGAAAATTAAACCGCTTTTTTGGATTTTTACTTGGCTTGGTCAATGGTATTCCACAGAAGTCATGGTCGATTGATCATGCATTTCATCATAGAAATAATGGAAATTGGGAAATTTACAAAGGTCCGATAGATGTTTTAAGTCTTAAAGATTATAATTCCCTTTCAAAAAGAGAACAAAACTTTTACAAAGTAAGTCGAAACTGGATGATGCTTTTCCCTGGAGGTTTTTTTTACTTAGTTCTAAAACCTAGATTAGGACTTATTATTATCATTTTTAATTTCACTAAAGATATTTTGGTGGAGACTTTTATAAAAATAAAAAACAGAGAAATTTCTAAACTTTTAGCTATTAATTCACGAATCAAACCACCTTTTTCTGATTATGGAAATAATTTTAGTGAATTATCTGAATTAATAATTAACAACATATTAGTAATAATAGGATGGTTTTTTATGTGTAAATGGTTTGGATTAGTTTTTTTCTTATCATTTTATTCCGTGGTATTGACCCTATCAGCAGCAATTTTAATATGTGTTTTTTTCGTTCAACATAACTACGAAAATGCATATGCCAAAAATACAAAAAATTGGAATATTGTCGATGGAGCTATTTTTGGTAGTAGCAATTTAGATATCCCTAATTGGCTAAATTGGTTTTTAGCCGATATATCATTCCACAGCATTCATCATCTTTCTGAAAGAATACCAAATTACAATTTAAGAGCTTGTCATGAAGCAAATAATCATTTACTTCATCAATCGAAGTTTTTAAAATTAAGCGATTTTCCAAACTGCTTCAAATATATTATTTGGGACGATCAGCATGAAAAATTAATACCAATAAAGTAGTGCTTAATTAAACCTTCTTCTTAATTTTCTTTTAAGAGGAATACTACTATATGAATGCGTTCCTATAGATGGGGGCAAGTCATTCTTTAGAGGATGCATAAAAGCATTTGCCATGCTCTCTAACATTTCCGAAAGCCAATTGATTACTGATTTCATTTTAGAATATGAAATTGTACTCTATTATCATCTAACTAAATAATTCAAATGTAAATCAGTCTTTATGCTGATTTTGTAAAAGATTGCTTTGTAAAAAATTAATATTAAATGCTTAAATTAATTCTTTTTTATCTTTATGAAGGATTTTTATTGCTACTTTTCTTAAAGTAAACAAGGTGAAAAATTTATTTAGTAAATAATACTTATTTTTTATAATTCACTTAATAAATTAAATTTTTTAACATTATTTCGTGCTATATCTCTATTCCAAATAAAGCAAAAAAATTTATGAATGATTCAATGATCTCTTCTAACCAGAAAACAGAAATAGATTCAATTAATTCATATTTTGAATGTATTACTGAATGCAGTATTGTGGATGGTCATCAAGAATGTGTTACTCGTTGTTTAGAAATTCATCTAAAGGGAGAAAATCAAAATGAATAAAAAAAATTCCCCACAAAGAAAAACAACCTTAAAATGGAACTCCAATGGAGAGCTTTCGGAAATTGATATGTTGAGAATTTTAGAGAAGATATCATCGAGTGAGCTTAATCAATGTGAATTGACATGCGATTCTGATCAAGTTTGAAGATTATTAATACTATAAATTAGTTAAACTTAACAAATCATTATTTTAAAAATAAATTAAATACTTATAACTAAATAATATTTTTAGGATATTATTTTATAATAAAAAATAATATCTATTTAGCTATTTTTCAAAAAAATAATTTCACATAATATTTTAGAATTGCAATAGCTGTATCTTATTTAATATTGCTTTTTTTAAAAGTAGCAAATAAATTAATGCATCATAACAACACTAAACTTTATAAGAATTCAAACCTTTATCCAGGATTTGAGTGAATTTCTGATAAAACATTTTTAGAGGTCTTGCCTTTTTTTAAGAATCTTTGACTAATTTCTTTTTTTGACATTTCAATAGGTCTTACTATGCCTGAATCCCCATGCGTAGGGCAATAATAGGTCATTAGCATCCATTTTTGTTCTACGTCCATAAAAAATAACCTTTGATCAAAATTTCATGATCATTAAATAAGATGAATTTTGAGATATTTTATGTTTCTTAATTTTTTCTTCTTTTTTGCTTAATACTAATATTACAAAATCCCAAATCAATTCTCATTAAATAGATATAAATACGCATGACTTATAAATAAAATCCTGCTATGAATTAATAAATCAAAGTACTTCTTATGTCATTAGA